>JAGQYZ010000060.1 GCA_020435865.1 Aequorivita sp.
TTGCGAAAAGTATTCGGCCCAGTGCTCGAGGTGAATTGGAAATTACAGACGTAAATAGAATTTTTTTGGAACAAGGCAAGCTTCAAGTACAAATTTTAGACAAGGGTACGGCATGGCTAGATACCGGAACTTTTAACTCCCTGATGCAAGCCTCACAATTTGTACAAGTAATAGAAGAACGCCAAGGATTAAAAATCGGCTGCATTGAAGAAACCGCTTACAAAATGGGTTTCATTGATAAAAATCAACTTCTCAAGTTAGCAGAGCCATTATTAAAAAGTGGCTACGGAAGTTATTTATTACAGTTGGTATAATGCAAGTAGAGGAAACATTTTTAAAAGGTTGCTATGTTGTTACCCCCAAGGTTTATTGGGATGAAAGAGGCTACTTTTTTGAATCCTTCAATAAGGCGCGCTTCGAAGAACAAACAGGATTAACTGTTTCATTTGTACAGGACAACCAATCCCTCTCATCCAAAGGTGTGTTAAGAGGGTTGCACTTCCAAGAAGGAGATTATACCCAAGCAAAATTGGTTAGAGTCGCCCAAGGAAAAGTATTGGATGTATGTGTAGATTTAAGAAAGGAGTCTACAACTTTTGGACACTACTTTTCTATTGTTTTGGATGCTATAGATCATAAACAACTATATATTCCAAAAGGGTTCGCTCATGGTTTTTTGGTACTGGAAGACCAAACTATTTTTAGCTATAAGTGCGATAATTTCTATCACAAGGAGAGTGAAAGAGGAATTATTTATAACGACCCTGATATAGGAATTTCTTGGGATTTACCCACTAATGAATTAATTCTTTCTGAAAGGGACAGGAAGCTTCCAACCTTCAAAGCATATTTGGATGGGAACTAATGTCTTGGTTACGGGGAGTAATGGCCAATTGGGATTGACCATTAAAGAACTATATGGGTTGAATGACGAAGGCCTTAATTTTACTTTTTTTTCAAAAGAAGAATTAGATATTTCCAACAATCAAGAAACAACAAAAATCTTCACCCAAAACCAGTTTGATTATTGCATCAATTGTGCCGCATATACAAATGTTGAACAGGCAGAAGTGGATGTTGATGAAGCCTTCAAAGTGAATGCCGAAGGCGTTCGAGTGCTGGCCCATGCCTGTCAATTAGCCAATGTTGTACTTATACATATTTCCACAGATTATGTTTTTGATGGTGAAGCACTGCAACCCTATCTAGAAAGTGATGTGACAAAACCCATAAATCAATATGGAAAATCAAAGCTAAAGGGAGAACATTACATTCAGGAAATTATGGAGCGGTATTTCATTTTAAGAACGTCTTGGTTGTACTCTCAATATGGCAAAAATTTTTTAAAAACCATCATATCGAGAATTGATAAAAAGGAAAGCTTGAAAGTTGTAAACAGCCAAACGGGCACTCCTACTAGTTCGGCTTTTTTGGCACACATTATTTTTCAAATAATCAAAACAGGTGTTAACCGATATGGTATTTACCACGCCACACCCAATGGCAAGACAACATGGTATGGATTTGCAAAAGAAATCGCCAAACACTTTAAGGATTATGATAGCCACAAAATACAACCAGTTGAGGAATTCACCTCTTTAGCCCCAAGGCCAAAGTATAGTGTTATGAGCAATAGTAAAGCTAAAAAGGAAAGGTTTGTTTTTGAAGACTGGGAGCACTATCTGAAAGAAACCATATTGAGATTTGAATTGAGATAGATATGTGAAAAGATCTAAAAGCCCTACATTTGCAATTTTGAATAAAAATTAACTTTTCTTAAGTATAACAGATCAACAAACATGATAGATGAATTATTATTTAGTAATGAACTCAAAGTAGCAATCGTTGCTTCTTTAAATGCAGGTAAAGCTATTATGGAGGTATACAATACAACTTTTGAAATAGAGTATAAAGAAGATAGTTCCCCGCTCACTGAAGCAGACAAACGCTCTAACAGTATTATTAATCAACATTTAATAGCTACCAAAACCCCTATAATTTCTGAAGAAAACAGGCAGATCGCTTTTTCAGAACGAGAAAAATGGACTCAGTGCTGGGTAGTAGATCCAGTTGATGGAACTAAAGAGTTTATTAAAAGAAATGGTGAATTTACTGTAAATATAGCATTAGTTCTAAAAGGGAAACCTCAATTGGGAGTTATTTATGCTCCAGCCATGTCTACATTATATTTTGCCGAAAAGAGTCTTGGTAAAGCTTTCAAGGTAGAAATTATAAAAGAGAACTTTAATTTTGAAGATATTTTTAAAAAAGCTGAAGTAATTAGGCCTAGATCAGTTCAAAACCAAACAATTAAAGTTGTAGGTAGTCGCTCCCACATGAATCAGGACACAATGGATTATCTAGAGTCTCTTAAGAGAACGGGTAATAAAGTTGAAATGGTTTCTAAAGGGAGCTCTTTAAAGTTCTGTATAGTTGCAGAAGGTGAAGCGAATATTTATCCGCGATTTGCACCTACGATGGAGTGGGATACAGCTGCTGGTCAAGCTATTTGTGAAGCTGTTGGTTTACAAGTTATTTCCCAAGACACCAACATGCCTATGCGGTATAATAAAGAAAATCTGTTGAACGGTTATTTTCTTGTAAGTAAAGCCAATGAAAGATAATTCACACAAAAGACATGTGGCTAAGGCTATTACATGGAGGATTGTTGGCACTTTAGACACCATTGTACTATCGTGGATTATTTCTGGAAGTCCTTTTACTGGTTTAAAGATAGGATTGGCTGAGGTTATTACCAAAATGGGACTGTACTACTTACATGAAAGAATTTGGTTTAAAACTAGATTTGCAAATAGCAACAAAAGGCACTTGTTAAAAACCATTACTTGGCGTATCTTGGGAACTCTAGACACTATGACATTAGCTTGGATCATAACAGGAAGTCCACTAACTGGTCTAAAAATTGGATTGGCAGAAGTTGTTACAAAAATGGTTTTGTACTTTTTTCATGAAAAAGTTTGGTATAGGTTAGATTATGGACTAGAAGCAAGAAAAAAAATCATGGAGAATGAATAAAAACGTTATTCCTCACGCATATCAAATTTCCTGCAAAGGAAGAAGAGAGCTTAACAAGCACAATTCTTTTCTCATCTGGTTTACAGGGCTGTCGGGTTCAGGGAAATCCACTATTGCCAATTTAGTAGAGCAAGAGCTTTACAAAAAGGGCATAAAAACTTACACATTAGATGGTGACAATATAAGAAAGGGAATTAATAATGATTTAAGTTTTTCTCCTGAAGACAGAACAGAAAACATTAGGCGTATCGCAGAGGTTGCTAATTTAATGGTCGATGCAGGTTTAGTAGTTTTGGCCGCCTTTGTTTCCCCTTATAAGAAAGACAGGGAAAAAATAAAGAATATAGTTAAAGATGTTAATTTTGTCGAGGTTTATGTAAACACTAGTATTGAAGAGTGTGAACGCCGTGATGTTAAAGGGCTTTACAAAAAGGCTCGGACAGGAGAAATCAAGAATATGACAGGGATTTCTTCACCTTACGAATCTCCAGATAGCCCTGATGTAGAGATAAGAACAGAAGAAGAAACCATAGAACAATCCGTTAGGAAGATCATAGATAATATAACCCCAAAATTACAACTCAATCATGAGTAAATACTATTTAAACTATTTGGATGAACTGGAAAGTGAAGCTATTTATGTGTTGCGTGAAGTATGGGCACAATTCCAGAATCCAGCCATCTTGTTTTCAGGAGGAAAAGACTCGATAGTAGTCACTCACTTAGCCAAAAAGGCATTCCATCCCTGTAAAATCCCCTTTTCTTTAATGCATGTTGACACGGGGCATAATTTTCCAGAGACCATTAAATTTAGGGATGATTTGATTCAAGAACTTGGAGCAAAACTTATTGTAGGCTCTGTTCAGGAATCCATAGACCAAGGTAGAGTGGCCGAAGAGCGAGGAAAAAACGCCACAAGAAATGCATTGCAAATCACGACTCTTTTGGATGCTATCGAAGAGCATAAAATAGACTGTGCCATAGGTGGAGGAAGGCGTGATGAAGAAAAAGCCCGTGCCAAAGAACGGTTTTTTTCGCACCGAGATGATTTTGGTCAATGGGACCCTAAAAACCAGCGTCCTGAATTGTGGAATTTGTTCAATGGTAAGCATTTTGAAGGAGAGCACTTTAGAGCCTTCCCTATTAGCAATTGGACAGAGATGGATGTTTGGAATTACATAAAAAGAGAAAACATCAAAATCCCATCGTTATATTTTGCACATGAAAGAGAAGTGGTTTGGAGACAAAATTCTTGGATACCAAATTCAGAATTCCTTAAATTGGATGAAACCGAAGAAATAGTTGTTAAAAAAATACGTTTTAGAACCTTAGGAGACATTACTATTACCGGAGGTATTGAAAGCGATGCCGATACTATAGAAAAAATTGCCTTGGAAGTTTCTGCCATGAGACAAACCGAAAGAGGCAACAGGAGTGATGATAAGCGCTCCGAAACTTCTATGGAAGATAGGAAGCGCCAAGGGTATTTTTAATTAGTTAAAGATAAATTCATGTTAGATAATAATCAACTATTACGATTTACAACAGCTGGAAGTGTAGACGATGGAAAAAGCACGCTCATTGGAAGGTTACTGTATGATTCCAAATCTATTTTTGAAGATCAGTTGGAAGCTGTTGAAAATACAAGTAAAAGAAAAGGCCATGAAGGCGTAGACTTAGCCCTTTTTACGGATGGCCTAAGAGATGAAAGGGAACAAGGAATTACCATTGATGTTGCTTATCGATATTTTACCACACCCAAAAGAAAATTTATAATAGCCGATACCCCTGGACATATTCAGTACACTAGGAATATGGTGACCGGGGCATCAACGGCCAATGCGGCTATTATATTGGTGGATGCCCGTCATGGAGTTATTGAACAAACCAAGAGACATTCTTTTATTGCCTCATTATTACAAATACCACACGTAATAGTGTGTATCAATAAAATGGATTTGGTTGATTATTCTGAAGATGCATTTAATAGAGTAATTGAACAGTATGAAGAATTTTCATCTAAAATGTTGGTGAGAGACATTCGTTTTATTCCAATTAGTGCCCTTAAAGGAGATAATGTAGTAAATCGTTCAGGAAACATGGACTGGTATCAAGGGGCACCACTGTTGCATACGTTAGAAACGCTGCACATTAGCAGTGACCTTAATAAAGTAGACGCACGTTTCCCTGTACAAACCGTTTTGCGTCCTCAAAGCCATGACGAAAACAGAGATTATCGAGGGTATGCAGGTAGAGTTGCCAGTGGTATTTTTAGACCAGGCGATGAAATTACTGTAATGCCTTCAGGATTTACTTCAAGAATAAAGTCTATTGATATTTTCGAAGGCGAAGTTGAAGAAGCCTTTGCTCCGATGTCTGTATCTATTACGTTGGAAGAAGATATAGATATAGGACGAGGGGATATGATTGTGCGTTCCAACAATAAACCAGAGCCATCTCAAGATATTGAAGTAATGTTGTGTTGGCTCAACAACAGTCCTGCCAAACCTAGAGGTAAATACCGTATTCGACATACCTCCAATGAACAAACGGCTATGATTAAAGAAGTGGTCTATAAGATTGATATCAATACCTTGGAAAGGAATAGTGAAGACAAGGAATTAAAGATGAATGATATTTCCAAAGTGAAAATAAGAACCACAAAGCCCTTAATGATTGATCCATACAGGGAAAATAGAACAACTGGAAGTATAATATTGATTGATGATGCTACCAACGAAACGGTTGCTGCGGGGATGGTGGTATAATATAATTATGAAAAATTTTAAATCATGAAACCTAAAGTTATTTTGTTCGTATTCAGTTTCCTTATAGTTTCTTGTAAGCAAGAAAATAATAGTGTAGACCAAGAAGCGGCTAAATCTCAACCTGAAATGAAAGAGTTGATAATAGATTTTAGTTTTAAAACAAATGTTGAGGATCAATTCGCTATTTTGTTAAACGATATAAAAATTGATGAGTTTCAATCTAAGAATGTTCATATTAGGGAAACGGTTTATCCCTCTTCTGAAATGGAAAGAATTCATGCCAAATTTAATCCAGACAACTTATCGGTTAAACTTTTGATTACTTTAGGGAAAAATTTGAAGGAAGTTTTTTTTGAAAGCCTTAAGTTTAAATATGGAAAAAATTCAATTATTATAAATAGTGACAATTTTGAGGAATATTTGATGACAAATGATTATTTAAAATTTGATAAAGAAAACTCATTGCTAAAGGCGGTACTTATTGGTGATTATACTGATCCCGTAATTATAGTCAAACAAAAACTTCTAGATTTCTTAGCCAAGGATTAGAAACTCATTACACAAATCTTTTTTGAATGTTCAAGAGCATTAAAGACCATATTGATGATGAAGACTCCAAAGAGATTCTTTCCAAAAGTTTTTCTTTCATTATTATAAGGATAGGGGGCTTAATTGCGGGATTTATTTTTACTTATTTTATCGCAAAGTTCTTTGGACCAAGTATTAATGGTTTAGTGGCTCTTGGTTTTACTTTAATTCTTTGCACCAGCATTATTGGTGTTTTGGGATTTGATGTAAATCTAGTCAGATACTATTCCCGCGAGAACAACAAAAACGATAAAGGACAATTTTACAGAGTAATTGCATGTGCTTTTTTAGCATCAGCTGTCTTATCATTGATTATGATGGTTTTAAAGGATTATATAGTTTTCAATATTTTCAAAAAACCACAATTTGAACCCTACATTTTTTGGATTGCAATAACAATACCAACATGGTCTATTGTGTTAGTATGTGGAGGTTTCCTTAGAGCAAAAAAAAAGAACAATTGGTTTGTCTTTCTTAGTAATTCAGGCAGGTTTTTCTTCTCTACTCTTTTTTTTGGTGTTTTTATTTTGTTTTCAAAAGATGATTTAGTTCCTGTAAAAGCACATTTTTTTGGCATTTTGCTTTTGGCTATCATTGGTTTGTTGAAATCAGTTAAGTTGCTTGGGGGAGTTTCATTTAAAACCCATAATAGTACTTGGCTACTATTCAAAGATTCTTTACCTATTATGATTTCAAGCACTGTCATTGTTTTTTTAGGGTGGACAGATACATTTATGTTAGGTATTTACGAAACAGATGATATTGTGGGTGTTTATAATGTTTCATTAAGATTAGCATCCCTTACCATATTTCCATACACAGCTATTAATTCAATTTTAGCCCCCAAAATTGCCAAGAGTTATAACGATGAGGATTATGAGAATTTTAAAAGAATTATAAAATTCGCCACAAAATACTGTTTTATTATAACCTTTATTGTTGGAGCTTTAATTATTTTATTTCGAAAATATTTATTGTCCATATTTGGACAAGAATTTGTGCTTGGACATATCACATTAACTATTCTTTGTTTAGGACAAATAATAATGGCATTTTCTGGATTCATTGCAATAATTTTGCAAATGACAGGATTTCAAAAAATATATCGAAACATTGTTTTGGTCGCTCTATTCCTTAATATCCTATTAAACTATATATTGACTCCAAATTTTGGATCGGTTGGAGCAGCTATTGCAACAACTCTAACACTAGTTTTTTGGAACGCAATTGGAGTATGGATGATAAAAAAGAAACTAAAAATCAATAGTTATTTTACTTTTTGATTGCTCTATAATAAGAGCATGAAATTCTAATAAAGCATAAAGTAGTAATGAAAGCACAAACACAAAACACCCCTTTTTTTCTAGTTGGAGTACAAAGATCTGGAACAACCTTATTGAGACTCATGTTGAACTCACATTCCCAAATAGCTATACCAGAAGAAGCAAGTTTTTTAAAACCTCTTCTCAAACCAAAATGGGTAAATAAGAAAATTGCAGGAGAGAATAAAAAAAGAATAATTGGCTATTTAAAAGAAAATGAGCAGTTTAGACTTTGGAACTTTGATGCAACTCCATTTTTTCAAAAATTAGAAAGTAAAATAAGCTTTAGTTTAAAAGAATTAATAGAATTAATGTATGTTTCTTATGCAGAATCAGAAAATAAATCAATATGGGGTGATAAAAGTTTGTTTTTTGGGTCTATGCAGCTTTTATATGAAATGTTTCCAGGCGCAAAGTTTGTACATATTGTTAGAGACGGAAGGGATGTTTTTTATAGTTGGAGAAAAATGGACCCCAATAAATCGCACCCTTCAGTAATGGCTTTGGATTGGAAGATTAAACATAGATTGATAAAAAAGTCTTTAAAAATTATTCCTGAACAAAACCTATATCAAGTAAGATATAAAGATTTACTCAATAACCCCCAAAAAGAATTACGCCGTATGTGTGAGTTTTTGGGTTTTGAATATGAAGATCAAATGATTAATTTTTATGAGACGAGTAATAAGTACATTGGGAAGCATCATTCAGATTTGATATTTAAAGCTGTTGATAAAGAAAATATTAACAAATGGGAAAAGCTATTAAGCAAAGAAGAACAATTGATATATCAAATAGTTGCTAAAAAGCCCCTCTTGAAATACGGATATAAGCTTTCACCGCACAAGATTACAATTAAACATTATCTTTTATTTTTGAAGGATTTTAGCATTGGTCTTCCGAAAAGATTAGTCGAATTGATAAAAGTGAGATTGGCCTTTAGAAGGGCACTTAGAAAAGGTGAGGCAACAAGAACAATTAAAGTGGGGGATATGCCTAGTGAAAGCGTAAAATAAGCAAGAAAAACAGAGTATGAATCTAAAACTTAAAAAGGGTGTCCTATGGGGAAATGGGTTGCTAATATCTTTATTAATCCTTGTCTTTTTTTATGATGTCTTTTCTGAAGCCATAGGTTTTTATGATGAATTTCTAGGGCTTATGGGATTTGTGGTAATTTCAACTCGAATTTTATTTTTTGGCAAGATTCCAATTCAAAAAATGGAATTCTACATTTTATTATTATTATTTGGGATAATTATTTGGGGTCTAATTTCTAATGTATATGCTTCTCACATAGGATATACGACAAAACCTCCTGCAATTTTTGCAGACTTAGTTAATTTTTCAAAAGCTTTTGTTGTTTATTTTGCTGTTAGATTTTTGAGAGATTCTTTTGATTCAGGTTTGGTTTTAGACAAACTAGCATTTGCATCAAAATATATATTTTTTGTTTTGGTTATGCTAATTATATTAGACATATCATTTAGAATATATCCAAGAGAAAAACGTTTTGGCCTGGAAGCGGTTGAACTTTTTTTTAAACATACTTCAAGATACGCTTTTGCCTTAACATTCATTTTTCTAGTACTCCTCCCCAAATATTATAAAAAAAATATAGGCTTTCTATTATTTGTATTGCTAGTTGGCTCATTGTCATTAAGAATGAAGTATTTTGGTTTTCTTTTTCTCACGTTGATTTTTCTGTTTTATGGCAAAAAGCTCATAAAAATCCCTAAAACTTATTTTCTGTGGATTATGGGTATCTTAGTACTATTGATGGTTGTCATTTTCAGGGAAAAGATTGAGATGTACTTTTCTTTTGAAGACATAGATAATGCTTGGTCAAGAGCAATTGTTTTATATTATAGTTTTATTATTGGGAATGATTTTTTCCCATTCGGTACAGGATTTGGTACATATTCATCTTACTATTCTGGAGCTTATTATTCTTGGGTATATGATTTGTATGGTATTAGCAATGTATATGGAATAAAAAGGGAATATTGGAATTTTATTGCTGATCAATATTGGCCAATGGTATTAGGTCAGTTTGGGTACTTGGGGTTAATGATGATGTTTGCGGTAACCTATAGCTATTTCATGATTTTTTTAACTAAAGTAAAATTGAGTTTAGGTAAACCTGAATATTATTTGTATTTAAGTGTTCTGTTAGGATTTTTAATGTTATTGATTGATAGCACATCAGATTCCATATTTTCACAACAGAGAGCCGTGGCTATGTTTATTTACTTTGCTTTAGCAATGAACACAACAAACAAGTAATATGAAGATTCTTCAAATAAATAAATTTCTAAAAAATGTAGGTGGGGCTGAAACCTATATGTTTCAACTTTCCGAGACACTCCAAAATCTTGGACATGAAGTTAAGTTTTGGGGGATGGCTGATGAAGAAAATAGTACAAATGACTTCGCAGATCTATTAGCAAGAAAGACAGACTATACTAGTCAAGGGATTATTAAAAAAATGAACTCGGTTGTAGATACAATTTACTCAACCGAAAACAGAAATAAATTAGGACAAGTTTTAGCATCATTCAAGCCAAATTTAGTTCATATACATAATTATAATTTTCAATTATCCCCAAGTATTTTACCCGAAATAAAAAAGCACAAAATACCTATAGTACAAACCATTCATGATAGTCAAATGGTTTGTCCATATCATAGGCTTTTTAATTTCCAACGAAACGAATCTTGTACTAAGTGTGTAGAAGGCTCATTTGTAAACTGCATTAAAGACAAATGTTTTGATGGATCTTTATTCAAGAGTGTCGTTGGGGCTGCAGAGAGCATGTTGTATCATTCTTTGGGTTATTATGACAAGTACATTGACGTCTATATAAGCCCCAGTAGCTTTTTGGCTAATCTGATTAAAAAGCGTGTTAATAAGGAAATTAAAGTCATTCCTAATTTTACAATCATTAACCCCCCATTAAAAGCAGTCGGTCAAACACAGGATTACTATCTATATTATGGTAGAATCTCTGAAGAGAAGGGTATTTTAGAGTTGATAGAAATCTTCAAGAAATTAAATTTAAAACTAATTGTTATTGGGAAGGGGCCGTTGGAAAATGAAGTTAAAAACAACATTAAAGGGATTATTAACATTGAATTTTTGGGGCCAAAATATGGGGAAGAGTTATTTGATTATATTAAAAATGCTAAATACGTCATTCAACCATCTAAATGGTTTGAGAATTGCCCAATGACCATTATTGAATCTTTTGCTTTAGAAGTTCCTGTAATAGGAGCGAATCATAGCGGGTTTAAGGATTTGGTTAAGGATGGTGAGACAGGGTTTTTATTGGATTTTTCTGATAAAGAAATATTAAAAAGATTAACGGAGATAGATAATATTACAATTGATGATCTAAAAGAGAATGTAAAAGCATATTATAACAATAATCTATCACCAGAAATTCATTTGAGGGAAATCATTTCCGTTTACAAAAATGTTTTGAATAAATGAGACTTATTAGTAAAATAGAATTTAATGAGTCAATTTTAGTCTTAGTACTATTATATCTTGGGTTTGCTTTCTTTTCGGTCGCGATAGCCAACATCATGTTGGCAATTTCAGGAGGTGTATTTTTATTAGGTTTGGCATTAAAAAAAATTAATCTCTTAAATCTGCACTGGAAAACTTATTTGCTTATCATCGTACCGTATATTTTAACCAGTATCTCAGTATTAAATTCAGAAAACATGGATCCAGGAATGAGTTACTTGTCATTAAGGCTTCCCATAGTCGTAGTTCCTTTATTGGTCCTGCCTTTGATGTTAAAAAAGGAACATATTAACACAGCGCTTAAGATTTATGTTTTATTTTGCTTAGTAGCATCTTTTATAACTTTATATAATGCTATAAAATATTTTAATGAAGGTCTTCTTTTTAAAACTGATTTCACTCATTTTATTACAATTATTCAACATCCCTATCTTGGTGTTTATTTACTGATTGCAATTACTTCTATATTGGAGTATAGTCTATTTAAAAACAAGTGCCTAAGAACAACTGTTTTATTAACCCTATCCATTTCTATTGTGCTTTCTACCTCTAGGATTGTTTATCTTTTATACCTCATTATTCTTGGGATTTATTTTTTTAAGAAGCTTCCAAAAATTAAGTTTATTCTGGTAATTTTAGTCATGGGATTGGTTGTATCTGTTTTTTTGATAATTGGCAAAGATATCTTTTACAAGTTTAAAAACAGCATAGAGGGGAATTCACCCAGAATAATGCTTTGGACAAACTCAATAGAGGTAGTTAGAGCCTCTGATAGCTACTTTTTGGGCATAGGGATAGGGGATTACTATGCAGATAAAAAAGACCCCTATTTTGCAGAGGGATATGGAGAGTTGACCTTTGGGGAATACGGTTACAACCCACATAGTCAACCCTTAGAATTTTTTATAACAAATGGTATCTTAGGAGTCGTTATTTTATTAGTTGCGATGTATTTTTTTTTGTTAAAAATAAAATCCCAAAACAGCTTTGCACAACTTATTTTTATTTCTGTTGTCTCATTCTCTCTTACAGAATGTATTTTTAACAGACAATACGGGGTTCAGCTTTACAGTGTTTTATTACCTCTGATCATGATGAATAATTTTTCAAAACATACACATGAAAAAACTTAAGTTTATAGCTGTTTTTCTGGTTTTGTTGACAACATCATGTTATATACCTCAGACAAAACCAAATGATTTTGATGAATTTTGGGAAAATTCGCTTAAAGGACTTGGGGACAAAGTTATTTTTGAAGTTGTAAAGGATAGTTTGATTGGGAATAAAAGACTAACTATTAATAAAATCAAATCTTTTCAAGATGTTGACATCTATGCCTATGTTTGCGAACCCATTGAAAATGGAAATTATCCAGTTTTCGTGAAATTTAATGTTTTTGGAAGAGGACACACAGATGCTTCAACACTTCCTTCAGAATGGTTTTTAAAAGAAGCAAACAATATTAATATGGTCGTAGATGTTAGGGGACAAGGATTGAGCACAGACCAGATAGGTTTTGAAGGATATTTAACTAATGGGCTAGAAGACAAAAATGATTTTATCTACCGAGGTGCATTCTTAGATGCGGTCAAGGCAATTGATTTTATTTCTCAAAATGAAAGATGTGACGGGAATATTGTGGTAACTGGAGAGAGTCAGGGAGGTACGTTTTCAATGGTAGCCACAGCATTAAATAAAAAAGTAACCATGTGTTTAGCAGGTTTTCCATTCCTTACAGATATACACAGCTATGATAAAAGAAAATGGCCCATGAAAATATGGATTCATCAAGCCTTACGTCAAAACATAGATTATGATGATTTATATACCAATTTATCTTATTTTGATGTTTTAAATTTTGCTGATAAAATTGATGCCCCTGTCTTTATAAAAGTGCAAGAAGCAGATACTCTTACACCTAAGGAAGGAGCTATTAAATTATTTGAAAGCATAAAAGTGAATAAAAAAGAACTTTATTTAGATCCTTGTGAAGGGCAAGGATGCTCAGACACATCTCAAGAAGCTAAGAAAAGGGAGCAAATTTTTATAAAAAACAATTTAAGCCATACAAGTTGACATGAAAACAGTCGTATCAATTTTTTTTGGATTGATTCTATGCTCATCTAATGCTCAAAACTCAAACAATTTTGAAGAAATTTTTTTCAAGTTTTGGATGTCCACCATAGAAGAACAGAACAAAATCCCTTATAATGTTAGAAAATTAAGAGAGGAAGAATTTGAAGGGAAACTAATTTCATTGTACAAAATTAATTCTTGGATGAATATTGATTTTCATGTATATGTGTCTGAACCCATAGAAGAAGGCTTGTATGAGACAAGAATCATGTTTTCACCATTTGGAGAAAGAGACTATTCTTTTGATGAAGTTACAAAGGATTACTTTATGATTGATACTAATTTCATTGCTGTTAAAGTTGACAACAGAGGCCAGGGATTAAGCAGAGAGGTAATTAGCAATGATCGTTTTATACTTAATGGAATTAAAAGCAAAGAGACTTATGTTTACAGAGGGGTTTTTATGGATATTGTAAGAGCGGTTGATTTTGTCTCTGAACACAAAAAATCAAATGGTATCATCGTCGCTTTTGGAGGTAGTCAAGGAGGAATGCTGACCTTGGTGGCAAGTGCCTTAAACAAGAAAATCAATTTGGCAATTGCACGAATTCCTTTTTTCGCTGGAATAGAAAAATATGATAAAGATAATCAGTGGCCAATGAGGTGGATTATGAATACTTCCATGAATGAGAGAGGAATATCAAACAAAAAGCAGTATGAAGAATTATCGTATTATGATGTCAAAAATTTTGCTAAATTAATAAACATACCAATTTTTATAGGTAGTTGTGAAAACGATCCCATTACGCCTTATGAAGCAATTCTAGATGCTTTTGTAAATATTCGGAATAACGACAAGATGATTTACGTTGTTTCTCCCTGCAATACACATGGGTATAAATCAAATATAGATCAAGAAATTAGTGATATATTTTTAAACCGTCACTTAGAGCGAATCTATAAACAAAAAGGAGTAAAAAAATATTATTAATTTGCTTACTTTTACCTCATAAACATAAGAAAAAACAATGAATTTAATTAAAAATTATACCAAAGAAGTAGAAGCTATAGAAATTAAATTTGATTCATTACCCCAAGATCAAAGTAGCAAAGACAGACTAAAGGAAGAAGCCCACGAAGTTCTTGCTAGATTAAAAAAAGATCAGGATACAGAAGAGTATTTTGATTTAAATGATGATTTTGAAGACCTTATTTTCAGACTTATAAGTATTATAGGTCAGCTAGACGAAATACATTTTTAAACATCATTGTAAACAGTAACTACCTTGCCAGCTATTGTATCCCAATTGTAGTCACTTTTCAGTTTCCGGGAATAATCAATAGAAGTGATATTCGCATGGTTTTTAGAATTCAATTTTGAACGTAAGTCATTTAAGTTTCCTACATCAAAATAACAAGGGCTTTCTAAATCTACTTCTAAATTAGCTGGAATATTACTTACCAAGACATCTAGATTGTAACTCATGGCTTCTAACAAAGCAATGGGTAGGCCTTCATGATAAGAAGGCATCACAAACAATCGAGCATGGGTGAAAATCTCATTAAGTTGCTCCCCTTTGATAAATCCGGTAAGAATTACATTACTTCTCTTCGCTTTTTCCTTTAGCTCTTTACTGTAATTAGTTTCATGATCTGCATCACCCACCAGAACCAATTTCCATGGCAATTCAGTCTCAGTATAGGCCTCAATCAGGTCATGAAATCCTTTTTCTTCAACAAATCTTCCTACAGCAATAAGATATTGTTTTTTCTCAAGCCCTAGGCTCTTTAAGTAATCGTCGTCTTTAGAAGGTGTTGGAAAGTTAACCCCGTTGTAGATCAAAAAGGCATCTTCGCGACCATATCTATTCTTAATAATAGAGTTTATCACATTGGAAATCACAATCACTTTATTGGCAAATTTTGTTCCCAGGCGCTCACCGGTTTTCAACATGGTTTTTGCCAGTTTTCCCCATTTTTGCCGGTCGTAGTCCGGACCATGATTGGTAACTACTACTTTAAGACCCAAAAGCCTTGCAAGAGGCGTTAAAATCATCGGGCCAACGGCGTGAATGTGCAACACATCAGGTCTTTTATAACCCGCATAAAGAATTCCCAAAAAAGTATGGATAATGGCTTCTAAAGATTTTTTTTTAGGAGCGTATATATGCTTTAGCTTGACCCCTTTATAAGAAAGCCGTTTTTTATTCTCAACATAAGGTGTTCTGGTAATGACTGTAATGTCATGTCCTTGTGTGGCAATTCTAGGGTAGAGTTCTTGGCAATGCGTTTCTACACCTCCCAAAATATCAGGGATTCCTCTGGTTCCAAGAACAATTATTTTCATTAATACCCTTGCTTTTATATTGAAAAGGCTAAGATAGTTAGTATTTAAGAGTCTTGAAAGCTTTAATTCTTGATTATCTTCTTTGTGGAAGAGTTTCCATCTATAGCTTCAACCGTTATAAAATAGAGACCATTGTTGAGTCTTGAAACATTAATTGTTTTGTTATTTTTTGAAGTAAGTACGAGTTGTCCAACTTGGTTGTAGACTTTAATTGAGGATATCTCCTTTGGATATTCTGCAGTTAATAGGTCTTGTGTTGGGTTAGGATAGATTAAAAAATTATCAGGTTCAATTTCACTGACACTTAATTCAGGATCTCTTTCAAGCCATAAAATAGTATTAGAATTTGGATAGTTCAACATAATATCAATGTCTAGATCACCATCTAAATCTATGGGGGTCATGGAATTTTTAGTATAGGAATTATTACTAATAATTTGCTGGTTACTAAAATTGCCCAGACCATCGGTATTTTCTAACCAAAATAAAACGTTGTTTTTATCAATACAAACTAGGTCTATATCATTGTCTAAATCAAAGTCAATAGCTTTTACGAACCGACATCTAAGGTTTAAAATGAGATGTTCGGAATTAAAATGGCCTTGACCATCAATGTTTTCATGCCAAACAACTTTGCCAGTAGAGCCATCATAAGAAGTCCAGCCATATGTTAAGAGATCCAAGTCTCCATCATTATCAATATCAATTGGATATATTGATCCAAGAGATAGCAAATTAGTACTAACATGGTGAGACGTATTGAAATTTCCATTACCCATGTTTTCATACCAATCTATCCAAGCCTGATCATACATTCCCACTTCTGCAACAGTAATGATATCCAAGTCTCCATCATTATCACAGTCACCAGAAACTGTTATAGAGGGCCATTCATCTGTTTCAAAATCGATTAGATGATCTGTCCAAGAATCTCCTTGCCCAGAAACATTTTCATGCCAATAAAATCCATGATATGGGATTGCTGATAATAGATCCATATCATTATCACCATCAACATCAGAGGCAAATAAGTAACCGCTGCCTATTGTTGATATAACTTGCTCATTGCCAAAATGACCTTCTCCATCATTTTTGAGCAAAACTATTCCATCTGCAGATACGGGCAAATCTATGTCCCCGTCACCATCAAAATCTTCAAAACCTGTTATCTTTCCAATGTTATAAGGGAGTAAAATCTTTTCAAATAGTTCAAAATCTCCAAGGCCATTTTGATTTTTGAATAAAGCTATTTCATTTGTACTACTATATGCTAAAAAATCCTTATCACCATCACCATCAAAATCTAATGGAGTTGGCCCATAAGCATACCTGTTCAACAATGTATTCTGTTCCCAAGAAGAGCCATCTCCGTCTACATTTGAATACCATGAAATAGTATCATTCAAATCAGAAGCAGTTATAACATCAATATTTTGGTCACTATCTATTAAGTTAGCATCTATTTTACCGATGGCATTGTTAGAAACATTTGCAATGAATTGTTTTGGAGCAAAAACACCATTCAAAGTTTGTTCGTACCAATGTATGTCATCTGCCGATGCTGTTAAAATATCTTGGTCACCATCACCATCAACATCAGTTATTTTTAATTTACGAGCATCATAAGCAGAATTTCCTATTATTTGACTTGTACTAAAATTTCCGTCACCAAGCACATTAGAAAACCAAACAATATTATCGGAATAACCATAATAAGCTATTATATCTATGGTATTATCACTCATATTCAACGCTACTGTTTCGATGCCTGAGATATATGAGTTAATTCCATCTTGAACAATATGTTCATTTTCAAAAGATCCCTGACCATTTGTATTTTCATACCAAGATATTTTGTAGTTAGAATTTGAAGCGGATACACTTCCAGAAGAAGTCACTATGTCTAAATCCCCATCAGAATCAATATCAGACAATCTGAAATGATATCCAGTATTAAGATTGTCTATAATTATTGCCTCTGAAGAGAAAGTTCCCTGATCTGGGATATTTTCAATCCATAAAATAGCCTCATCATTAGCGTTAAAGTAAATTATATCATTTGCACCGTCTCCATTGACATCGGCTATAGTTGGATTGAAATTATATGTTTGATTAGGATAAATAATAATTTGTTCTGAAGAAAAATTTCCTAATCCATCCAAGTTTTCTAACCAAGAGAATTTATCTTGATTTCGTTCGTAAAATAAAATGTCTAAATCCCCATCTCCATACAAATCCCCGACTGTAAGATCACTTTGTATGTCAAAATTTGAATCAAAA
>JAGQYZ010000061.1 GCA_020435865.1 Aequorivita sp.
CAACTTTTAAGAAAGCCGATGTAAAGCTAACGTGAGTTGCACCACTCGGATAAGAAATATCGTTAGTAGGCGTTAAATTTGGGATTGAAATTTCACCAGTCAAACTATCTACAGTAAATGGAGCGAATAAAACAGCACTTAAAATAGCTCTATTATTGAAATCAAAGCCTTTTAAAGCAGCTTTACCCTCTGTGGTTGCTAATCCTGTAGCTACATTTCTTTCGCCTCTTATAGAGGTTGTATCAAAGTTCTTAATTTGCGTCATTACTTGCGTCACACGACTTGAAACTCGATTATCTTTTGCTCTAATCATTAAGTTTCTTGCAGAAGTTCTTAACAACTTACCAGAAGATGCAGAACTACCAAATTCAGAACCATTTTCACGAGTACGCTCAAACGCAGGATCGTTTTGAATACGCTCTTTTGAAACACCGCTTTTAGTCTTTACTAAATAGCCTTCTTTACCCTTGTAAAACGTCAAATTATCTAACGTTCCTTCGAGTTTAATAATACCTTTTAACTTTGCCATAACAATACGTTTTTTAATGATGAATAATCAAATATACGTGCTATAAAGCATCAATATTTATAAGCACTTCCGTACTGTTTACAACTTGCCAAAACTTCCGAAATAGATAGTTTTTTCACTGCGATAATTGTCGTATATTGTATATGAGAGCTTTACAGCTACGGTATAGCTAAAGTATAGTTAGAGTATTAATTTTAAATTTTGAGCCAATGAGCAGAATCTGTATTTACCCTAAAGACGTGCAAGTAGTAACAGGTAAAAGTGAGCGTTATGGTAGAACTATAATCAGCAAGATTAAAGAACACCTAAACAAAGAGTCACACCAATTAGTTACTATCGATGAATTTTGCGACTTTATGGGCTTTGAAATCAGTAAAGTACGAGGATTAATCAAGTAAATTTCGTATCTTTAACACAAGGTTTTAAAGGTGACCTATTAGGTGACCTCATAATGGTACAGGACTGAAACAGTAATAAATAAAGGCACTACGAAAGAGGTTCACTTACCTCTTTCTCCGCTAAAACCTGTAAACTGTTTGTTTACAGGTTTTTTTGCTTTTATGTAAATGTGCTGCTATTAAAGTAATTTTCATCATCTATTATTCGCTTAGGTAGTTTCTGAAATATTTCATCATAAAATTCATCTTTCGCTTTTAGGACTCATCATATTTAAATATATTTCTAATTCAAATCAGCTATTATAGAAATATCCAGCAAAACCTTCAAAAAATGAGCAATTACCACATTAAAAATTTAGAAGAATATTTTCAGGTTTACAGAAAATCAGTTAGAGATCCGGAAAATTTCTGGGAAGAAATTGCAGAAGAAAACTTTATGTGGCGCAAACGCTGGGACAAAGTCTTGGAATATGACCTCTCAAAACCGGAGGTTTCTTGGTATAAAGGTGCAAAATTAAACATCACCGAAAACTGTATAGACCGTCATTTATATACGCGTGGTGACAAAACCGCAATCATTTTTGAACCCAATAACCCTTCTGAAGAAGCAGAACATATAAGTTATAAACAACTTCACGAACGCGTCTGTAGATTTGCAAATGTGTTGCTGAACCACGGTATAAAAAAAGGCGACAGAGTTTGTATCTACTTACCAATGATACCAGAACTTGCGGTTTCACTATTGGCTTGTGCACGCATTGGTGCTATTCATTCTGTAGTTTTTGCAGGGTTTTCTTCTACTGCACTTTCCACACGGATTAATGATTGCAATTGTAAAATGGTTATTACCAGCGATGGTTCCTATCGTGGCGGTAAAACAATAGATTTAAAAGGCATTGTGGACGAAGCTTTGGAATCTTGTCCAGATGTGAAAACTGTTTTAGTGGCAAAACGCATCCACAGCAAGATAAAAATGGAACCAAACCGCGACAAATGGCTTCAACCATTATTAGATGAAGCCTACCACGATTTTGATCCAGTAGTTATGGACGCCGAAGATCCATTGTTTATTTTATACACTTCTGGCAGTACCGGAAAACCTAAAGGAATGGTACACACTACGGCGGGTTATATGGTCTATACGGCCTATACCTTTAAAAATGTATTTCAGTACCGCGAAAGCGATATTTATTGGTGTACGGCAGATATTGGCTGGATTACTGGACACAGTTATATTGTCTATGGGCCTTTGGCTAACGGCGCCACAACACTTATGTTTGAGGGTGTTCCCTCCTATCCAGATTTTGGACGTTTTTGGCAGGTGGTGGAAAAACATAAAGTAACCCAGTTTTATACCGCACCCACTGCTATTCGTGCTTTGGCGAAGGAACGTCTGGATTTTTCTGAGAACTATGATCTTTCTTCACTTAAAATTTTGGGCAGTGTGGGCGAGCCTATCAATGAGGAAGCCTGGCACTGGTACAACGACAATATTGGGAAGAAAAACTGCCCAATTGTTGATACCTGGTGGCAAACCGAAACCGGAGGAATAATGATCTCTCCAATTCCTTTCTCCACACCTACTATTCCAACCTATGCCACCTTACCACTGCCTGGTGTACAACCAGTATTAATGGATGAAAATGGTGATGAACTTAAAGGAAATTTAGTGAGTGGTCGTCTGTGTATTAAATTTCCGTGGCCAGGAATGGCACGCACTATTTGGGATAACCAAGAACGTTACCGTGAAACGTATTTTTCTACTTTTCAAAATAAATATTTTACTGGCGATGGTGCCCTGCGAGATAGCACTGGTTATTATCGAATTACAGGAAGGGTTGATGATGTAATTATTGTTTCCGGTCACAATTTAGGCACTGCACCTATTGAAGATGCCATCAACGAACATCCAGCAGTGGCAGAAAGTGCCATTGTGGGCTTTCCACACGATGTGAAAGGGAATGCACTCTACGGTTTTGTTATTTTAAAGGAAATAGGTGAAAGCCGTCTGCACGATAACCTGCGTAAGGAAATAAACCAAATTATCACCGAACATATAGGCCCTATTGCCAAATTGGATAAAATTCAGTTTGTGACAGGGCTGCCAAAAACCCGAAGCGGAAAAATTATGCGCCGTATTCTTAGAAAAATTGCAGAGAAAGAAACCAGTAATTTGGGAGACATCTCTACATTGCTCAATCCAGAATGTGTTCAGGAGATTATGGACGGAGCGGTTTGATATGAAAACTTTAAGAACACCATTGCCTTTTGAGTAGTAGGTCTTTTATAAGTTTATCAAAGAAATCAAATAATAATAACGCATTTTAAAAAGGCATATATTTAAACCCTTTCCTAATAACTCGTCAGTGTTTCGTATCTTTGCGCTTTTAAATTTGGAACCATGTACACCAACGCTTTACAAGCCATTTCACCCATTGACGGCAGGTACGCCTCAAAAACTGCAAGCCTCATACCTTTTTTTTCTGAAGAAGCGCTCATCCGTTACCGCGTTCAGGTAGAAATTGAATACTTTATAGCATTGGTGGAACTTGATCTCCCTCAGTTAGCTGAATTTGACAGGGGTTTCTTTTCTAATCTGCGCGACCTTTATCTTGAATTTTCTGTTCAAGATGCCATAAAAATAAAAGAGACCGAAAAGGTTACAAACCACGACGTAAAGGCGGTTGAATATTTTATTAAAGAAAAATTTGATGCTTTAAAACTACAGCACTACAAGGAATTCATCCATTTCGGATTGACTTCACAAGACATAAATAATACTGCGATTCCACTTTCGCTAAAAGATGCCATTAATAATGTGTATGTGCCACTTTTAATGGAGTTGAAAAATAAACTAAAAGTTCTTTCTGAAGATTGGGCAGAAGTTTCTATGCTAGCCAGAACTCATGGTCAGCCTGCCTCTCCTACTCGTTTAGGGAAAGAAATTGAAGTATTTGTAGTTCGTATTGAAGAACAGTTTGATTTAATGAACGATATAAAAAGTGCAGCAAAATTTGGTGGCGCAACCGGAAACTTCAACGCTCATAAAGTAGCTTATCCAAACATTGATTGGCGCGCCTTCGGGAAAAAATTTGTGCAGGATACTCTCGGGTTACACCACTCCTTCCCTACCACACAAATTGAGCACTATGATCATTTGGCCGCTCTTTTTGATTGTTTAAAACGAATCAATAACATTTTGATTGATTTGGACAGGGATATTTGGACCTACGTTTCCATGGATTATTTCAAGCAAAAAATAAAAGAAGGTGAAGTTGGCTCCAGTGCCATGCCGCATAAAGTAAACCCCATAGACTTTGAAAACAGTGAAGGCAACTTGGGAATTGCAAATGCACTTTTTGAGCATCTCTCGGGAAAACTTCCTATAAGTAGATTGCAACGCGATCTTACCGATAGTACTGTTTTACGAAACATTGGTGTTCCGATTGGGCATACCCTTATTGCCTTTCATTCAACTTTAAAAGGTCTGAACAAATTGTTATTGAACGAATCAAAATTTGCTGAAGATCTTGAAAACAATTGGGCCGTAGTTGCTGAAGCCATCCAAACCATCCTTCGTCGTGAGGGCTATCCAAATCCCTATGAAGCATTGAAAGGATTGACACGTACCAACGAAAGGATTAACCAAACTTCAATTGCAAACTTTATTGAAACCTTGGAAGTTCCTGAAAGTGTAAAACAGGAAATGCGAAACATCACACCAGGAAACTACACCGGGATTTAGTTATTTTATATAAAAAGGGCTTCAACCTTAATTTGGAAGAAGCCCATTTTGACTATTAATCAACTAATTTAATCTTTAAATATTTCTCCAAATCCTTCTAGGTTGGATACATCTAAATCACCTCGTTCGGCAGACTTCATAAGTTTCAGCATTTGATCTGGACGCATATTTTCGCCCAACAACCTGAAAACCGCAAAGCCGCGTTTGTCATCGCTAGCAAAAACAATTACCTCATCAATGGCATCCTCTTCCCCAGTATATTTTAAGGTGGCATCCCAATCATTACTTTTTATCCGGGTCAATTCTTTGTAACGTTCTTGGTCCAAGATAGCTTTCAATTGTTGCTTTTCCATTTCATAATCGGCTGTATCATCCTCTTTTATTGGATAAGCAACTACATTCACTTTTTTAATAGTGTTTAGTATATCTTTCTCCTCTTGGGTAAAGTGGCTGTTTCTTCCTTGAAGCAAGCTTGCTGCAACGTCCATTTTTACAAACTTATCATCGTCCTGCTTTTCAACTAAATATTTCTGTAAAGATTTATCACTACAGGAAACCAGAGCCATTGCGCCCAATATCAAGGCCATAAAATATTTTAGAAGCGTCATCATTACTGCTTTTTCTTTTTGTCAATATTTTTCAGTTCTTCACTTCCAGGAACTTTTAAATCTTCAGTCAATTTTGAAATCTGTTTCAAATCGATATTGCCTGTAATACTCATAATTACTGTTGTCGGTTTTCCGTCCACCATTCCGTCAAGATGCATCAAAAGCTCACTAACAAAGTTTTCATTCTTACCTTCTTTGCTATAGAATTTAATATTTTTATCATCTTCTTTCACGCGCATTAATTCGCCCAGATTCTTCGAGGCAGCAACATATTTTGCCACTGCGGCATCCATGTTTTTTGCCACGGCAGGGTTATCTGTTGTGAAAATTTTGATGTTGTCCAAATCGTTAACCATTTTTAGGTATGCTTGAGCATCAGGGTCGGTTGAATTAAGATCCATCTTACTCAAAAGTTTGAACATGTTTTTGGTAACTACAACTGAGGTTACATCTTTTTCGTTTTCAAAAGAATCGAAAGCATTCTGTGCCCAAGAAATCATAGGCGCTATTGCCAGTACTAGAATTATTGTTATTTTTTTCATCGTTTAGTATTTATTGTTTGTTGTTTTAATTGTTGTTTTAAT
>JAGQYZ010000062.1 GCA_020435865.1 Aequorivita sp.
GAACGTTATTACCTTGCACTTATGGCGAATATTTGGGTGCATGCAATCAGGAAATTCCTGAGCGGTGGTTAAAGGCCCGCCACAAAAATGAAGTATAATCAAACAAAACAAGTAAAACGGGGATCAATGGTTTTTCAAAAAAAAATTGTTTTTTTGAAATTTTATAGATAGGTTTACGCCCTTGAATCTCGAAATTTAACCTAAATACCTATGAAGAAGTTTATTGCATTAACTGCGATCGTTGCCTTTTTGTTCAGTTGTAACTCCGGAGACAGGGGAGAACTGGTTGGGGCAAAAGGTAAAAAATGGTATCCTCAAAAGCCTTACGGAATGACGCTTATCCCTGGTGGATCCTTCATCATGGGTAAAAGTGATGATGATTTTGTTGCCGTGAACGATGCGCCAACAAAGACCGTTACAGTGCGTTCTTTCTATATGGACGAAACTGAAATAACCAATGCGGAGTATCGTCAATTTGTTAATTGGGTGCGAGATTCTACTGTAAGATTGCGTTTGGCTATTATGGCTGACGAAGTAGGAGCAACCCCTGGTGATGGTGGCGTAGGTGAATTTGCCTTTGTTGATCAAGAAAACGAAGAAATGACCCCTTACCAACAATATATGTATGATAATTACTTCGGTATGGGTGAAGATTACTATGCTGGAAGAAAATTGAATGACAAAGTAGATTTAATTTGGGATACCGCTGAATATCCAGACGAATACTATTCTGAAGTAATGGACACAATGTATATTCCAACGGAAGAAGCCTACAATGGCCAGCGCACCATTGATGTAAGCAAATTGAATTTCCAATACACATACATGGATATTCAATCTGCAGCAAGAGACAAAACCAAAAGGCGAAAAGATTTCATCAAAAAAGAAGAATTAAACATTTATCCAGATACTACTGTTTGGATTAAAGATTTCAATTATTCCTATAATGAACCAATGCATAACGATTACTTCTGGCACGAAGCTTATGGCGATTACCCAGTTGTAGGAGTTAGCTGGAAACAAGCTAAAGCATTTTGTGCATGGAGAACTTTGTATAAGAACTCATACCAAAAATCAAAAAAGAAAAATTTTGTAAACTCTTTCCGTCTTCCAGGTGAAGCAGAATGGGAGTATGCAGCTCGTGGTGGTCTGGAATCAGCAACTTATCCATGGGGTGGGCCTTACGCTAAAAACGATAGGGGATGTTTTATGGCAAACTTTAAGCCGCTAAGAGGTGATTATGCTGCAGATCAAGCATTATATACCGTAGAGGCTAAATCATACGAGCCTAATGATTTTAATCTTTACAATATGGCAGGAAATGTGTCAGAATGGGTAGCTTCTTCTTATGATCCAGCTTCTTATGATTACACTTCAACTATGAACCCAAATGTGAACGATCCTGACAACATGCGAAAAGTTGTTCGTGGTGGTTCATGGAAAGACGTGGCTTATTTTCTTCAAGTAAGTACACGTGATTATGAATATGCAGATTCGGCTAGAAGTTATATTGGCTTTAGAACTGTGCAGGACTATATGGGTACAGACGTAACACTTAATGACAAATTAGGCGACGCACGCTAAAAATATCTGAATAAACCAGATCAACCTTAAATATTTTAACCTTAACTAAAAACACCTCTAATTAAAAAACTTATTAATTATGGCACAATCAAGATCATCTAAAAAACTTTTCAACATGGCCTATGGCCTTGGAGCATCCATTGTAATTTTAGGAGCACTTTTCAAAATTCTTCACTGGGAGCTAGGTCCCCTTACAGGTGGGCTTTTACTAGCAGTTGGACTTATTACTGAAGCAATTATTTTCGCAATCTCTGCTTTCGAGCCGGTAGATGACGATTTGGATTGGTCTTTGGTTTATCCTGAATTGGCAGGTGGTGCAGGACAAGACAGAAAGAAAAAGGAACCAGAAGATGCACAGGGGCTTTTGTCTAAAAAATTAGACGAAATGCTAAAAGATGCGCGCATCGATTCAGAATTGATGAATAGTCTTTCTACAAGCATCCGTTCTTTTGAAGGCGCTGCTAAAGGTATGGCACCTACTGCTGAAGCTATGAACTCTACTAAAAAATATAGTGAGGAAATGGCACTTGCAGCAGCTCAAATGGATTCATTGAACAGCTTATATAAAGTTCAAATTGAATCAACTAGCCGTCAAACAGAAGCAAACCAACAAGTTGCTGAAAATGCGGAACAACTAAAACAACAAATGCAGCACTTAGCTACAAACCTTTCATCATTGAACGGTGTTTACGGAGGTATGCTTTCTGCAATGACTAATAGAAACTAAGATAGGTTTTCACCTTAATTATTAATCTTTAAAAAAGAATAAAAATGGCAGGAGGAAAACTATCCCCAAGGCAAAAGATGATTAACCTGATGTATTTGGTTTTCATCGCGATGCTTGCATTAAACATGTCCAAAGAAGTATTATCTGCTTTTGGATTATTAAACGAAAAAATAACTGATGCTAATGCATCTACTTCACAACGAAATGCAGCTTTTATGGAAGGGTTGGCCGTTAAAGCCAATGATGAGCCTGCACAATATGCGGCAGTAAAAGCAAAGGCTGATGAGGTATCTCAAATTTCAGATGAACTGGATGCATATATTACTTCACTTAAATCTGCCTCTATGGAGAAGATAGAGGATCCTAAAGACTATGAAGTAATGGATAAGCCTGATTACTTTAATAACTTGTTCTTTACGGGAGATAATTATAAGCCAGGAGGTCAAGAGTTTATGGATAACATGAATAAATACCGCACAAAGATGATGGCTGTTTTATCTGATACAGCTCTTGCTAAAGTTGCTGGTATTGCAGACATCAAAAAGTCCATTGAAGCTAATTTTTCTACCGCCGAAGTAGAAAACCGTGATGGCAAGAAAGTTGACTGGTTATTTTATAATTACGAAGGATTTCCTTTAGTGGCATCTTTAACGAAGTTAACACAGATTCAAGCAGACATTAAAACAACAAAAAGTGAAGTTTTACAAAGAATGCTATCTGGCCAACAAGCTGCTGCATTGTCATTCAGTAATTACTCTACATTATTGGAAACTTCAAAATCAGCATATTATTCCGGTGAAAAATTTGATGGCGCTATTGTATTGGGTCGTACAGATGAAAGCACCAAACCTCAAAGAGCAGAACTTACTTTAGACGGTAGAAAGCTTGTAGAAGGAACTGATTATACTTTTGAAGGTGGTAAGGTAAAAATGAATGTTAATGCTGGTTCGCCTGGCGATCACAAAATTGAAGGAACCTTATTTTATGGTGAAGGTGGGGAAGTAACAGAAGTTCCTGTTGACCGCTCTTTTGCTACAATTTCATTGCCAAATTCTGCAGTAATCGCTGCGGACAAAATGAACGTTGTTTATCGTGGTGTGGACAACCCAATGACCGTTTCCATTCCTGGTATTCCAGATAATAAAGTTAATGCTTCTGCACCCGGTCTTTCAAGAGTTTCTGGTAGCAAATATGTAATGCGTCCAGGATCAGGTAGAACGGTTATGATTTCAGCTACTGGAACATTGCCTGATGGCAAACCTGTAGGTTCAAAATCTGAATTCCGTATTAAGGATATTCCACCACCGGTGGGTGCCATCCGTGGAGAAACCGGAATTGTGCGTATGGAGCGTGGAGGTCTTGAAATTTCAACTGTTTCAGCTATCTTGGAAGATTTTGACTTTGAGTTAAAAATTAACGTAACTGGCTTTAGTTTTAAAGTTTCAGGACAACCAACCGTTAAAGTTAACGGAACAAAATTAGATACTGCGGCTAAAGGTGCATTACGAAGAGCACAGCGTGGAGATGCTGTTCAAATATTTGATATAAATGCAAACCTTGTAGGAAATTCAGGTTATAAATTAAAAAAGATTTCTCCCGTAATTATTGAATTGACAAACTAAATATTTGTATAAAACCCCTATCGGTATGAATTTTAAAAATGTTGTTTTATTAGTTTTTGGCTTTGGAATGGTTACTGCTGCAAATGCACAGTTAAACATTTTGAATGCTAAAACCCCTGAGGAGATAGGTAAAAAGACCGAAGCACAGATAGCTTATGACAATGATGGGCCTTTGCCCTATGGTTATACTGACACGCGCGATGTGTTGTGGTCCAAAACCACCTGGGAAATAATTGATCTTGATGAAAGAGTAAACTTTCCGTTGTACTACCCTATTGACACAAACAACATTGGTGCAGACAGACGTTCCCTTTATGACGTTTTGGTGAAAAACATCAAAAACGGAAAAATTGAAAACGTTTATGCAGATTCATATTTTACTGAAAAGCGTACCTTAAAGGACATTGAAGCTTCATTGGTTTATAGTGACACTACAGATCTTGGTATTGAGCAATACAACGCTGAGGGTACTGTAGATCCACAATATGTGCGTCATTTTTCTTTAGATGCAGGCGATATTGAAGAATGGCACATAAGAGGCTATTGGTATTTTGACAAACGTCAAGGCGAACTTAAATATCGTTTGTTGGGTATTTGCCCAGTTGCTAACGAAGCGCGTTCCAAAGCATTTCCAGATGACGGTATAGATTCTAAAGTTGAACTCTTTTGGGTTTGGTTCCCTGGAACACGCGAAGTATTGCACGAAGCGAAAGCATTCAACCGAAAGAATACTTCACAGCCAATCTCCTATGATCACTTGTTGAACTCAAGACGCTTTGAAGGTGTTATTTATAAAGAAGACAACGTACAGGGTGATAGAGATGTGAAAGATTATATTAATGATAACGCACTTATGCAGTTGTTGGAATCAGATAGAATCAAAGAGCAAATACGTAATATTGAAATAGATATGTGGAATTATTAATTAGTTAATGTGTCCATAATTTGAAGAAAACCCTTCACGTTCCATATTGGAAACTGAAGGGTTTTTTATTTCAAGTCTAAGAATGAAAAAAGTAGATTATATAATTGTAGGCCTAGGCATTGCTGGAATTAGTTTGTGCGAACAGTTGCAAAAACTTGGTAAAAGCTTTGTTGTGATTGATAACGGCTTAGAAGGTTCCACTGCAAAATCAGGTGGGGTCTTTAATCCAACAATCCTTAAACGTTTTACGGCAGCTTGGAATGCTACTGTTTTTTACCCAGTTGCGGTTAATTTCTATCATCAACTTTCAGAAAAATTGCATCAAAATATATTTGTAGAAACACCAATCCTAAGAATTTTTAAAAATGTGGAAGAGCAGAACAATTGGTCCGTTGCAAGCGATAAAAGAGAATTACAACAATTTCTTTCAACAGAATTTTTAAAGAACACGAACACATCAGTTGATGCTCCCTTTGGTTTTGGGAAGGTTTTAGGAACAGGCCGGATACATACAGCTAATTTACTTTTATGCTACCACAACTATTTAATAAAAAAAGATTTTTTATTTTCCGAAGATTTTAAATACGAAGCTATTCAACAAAACGAAAATAGCGTTACATACAAAAACATTTCAGCTAAAAAAATCATTTTTGCTGAAGGAGCTAAAGTGATCGAAAATCCTTTTTTTCCAAAGCATGCAATCATTGGCAATAAAGGTGAATACGTAATTATAAAGGCCCCAGATTTAAACGTAGCTGCGCTTTTAAAAGGCCCAATGTATATTATTCCATTAGGGAACCATCAATACAAAGTGGGTGCAACCTACAGCCGTGATGACTATGGTACAGACCCAACGGAAGCTGCAAAAGAAGAAATCCTATCAAAGCTAAAAACATTTATTACTTGCCCTTTTGAAGTAATTAGGCAAACTGCTGGTGTAAGGTCTACTACCAAAGATCACAGACCTTTGTTGGGAAGTTTGGATGAAAACCCAAACTTCATTTTCTTTAATGGCTTGGGTTCAAGGGGATTTATGATGGCGCCATTGCTTTCAGAAATTCTTTTCAATTATTTAGAAGATAATGTGCCAATTCCTCAGGAAATGGACATTAGAAGAATGTTATAATAGCAGCCAGTTTATGCTTTTGCTTTGTTCTTATCATACTTCATAAAAAAGTTGATCCAGATATTTCGAGAAACCCTCACAATGATAGGAAGCAATACCGCCAAAACACCTATAATAGCAAGAAAAGTATAGTTTCTATCTAGCCCAATAAAAAAATATGCAATTATAAAAATTGCAACTGAAATTGCCACGCCCACAGCATAACTTACATACATTGCACCATAAAAAAATGAAGGCTCTATTTTGAATTTAGTACCACAATGACTGCAACGATCGTGCATTTTCAGGGTTTGTGAAAATTTATAGGGATTTCGGTCCATATACATTTTACCTTTGTGGCACACGGGGCAAGTTCCCGTAAAAATACTGTAGAGTTTTGAGCCTTTAAGTAATTGCATTGTCGGTTTTTTTAGCACGACAAAAATAAGCATCTTTGCAAAAATTTTAACCCTTTTAAATGGTCAATATTCACAATCTTTCTGTTTCCTTTCAAGGCGACTATTTGTTCGAGAAAATCACTTTTCAGCTAAAACCAGGAGATCGGGTTGGGTTGGTTGGAAAAAATGGTGCGGGCAAATCTACGTTACTGAAAATAATTGCAGGCGAGCAAGAATACGATAGCGGCCAGATAGCTACTGATAAGGAAATATCAATAGGTTTTTTAAAACAGGATATTGATTTTGAAAAGGGGCGAAGCGTTTTGGAAGAATCCTACGAAGCTTTCACTGAAATAAAAAGGCTCGAAAAACAGCTTACTGAAATTAACACTCAGTTAGCTGAACGAACTGATTACGAAAGCGACGGTTACCACCAATTGATGGTTGATTTGAATGAAATTCAGCATCAATACGAAATTCACGGAGGTTACAATTACCAAGGTGAAACCGAACGAATTTTACAGGGTTTGGGCTTTCAGCGGGAAGATTTTACAAAGCTCACCGAAACCTTTTCTGGTGGGTGGCGAATGCGTATTGAATTGGCGAAGCTTTTACTTCAAAACAACGATATTCTTTTGCTGGATGAGCCCACAAACCACTTAGATATTGAATCCATCCTTTGGCTGGAGGAATTTTTAAAAGGTTATGCTGGAGCCGTTGTAATCGTTTCTCACGACAAAATGTTTTTGGATAATGTGACGAATCGTACCATTGAAATTTCTCTTGGAAAGATTTATGATTTCAACAAGCCATATACACAGTATTTAGTGCTTCGGAATGAGTTGCGCGAACAACAATTAGCTTCACAAAAAAACCAGCAAAAAC
>JAGQYZ010000004.1 GCA_020435865.1 Aequorivita sp.
GAATACAGCGACGATAATGTTCCACAGAAAATTGTTGCAATTGTAGTTTCAACGCAACACGATGAGTTTGATGCAGACGAGCCGATGCTGAAAAAAATCAAAAAAGACATTGTTGAAATTTTGATTCCACGAGTAAAAAAATTGCTTCCAGGATACGTTCAAAAATTGTTCAATGATGATATAGTTTATCACATTAATCCAACTGGAAAGTTTGTAATTGGTGGACCACACGGCGATACGGGTTTAACTGGAAGAAAAATTATCGTTGATACGTATGGCGGAAAAGGTGCCCACGGTGGTGGCGCTTTTAGCGGGAAAGACCCAAGCAAAGTTGATAGAAGTGCGGCCTATGCTTCGCGCCATATTGCGAAAAACCTTGTTGCGGCTGGCGTTGCCGATGAAGTTTTAGTACAGGTTTCATATGCAATAGGCGTTGTTGAACCGACTTCAATTTTGGTGAATACTTATAACTCTTCAAATGTAAAACTTTCTGATGGCGACATTGCCAAAAAGGTTTCAGAAATCTTCAATATGCGCCCCGCGGCGATTGAAAAAAGATTGAAATTGAGAAATCCTATCTATTCCGAGACAGCCGCTTATGGACATATGGGTCGCGTTCCTGAAACGGTATCAAAAGTTTTTGAAAGCCCGTATAATGGAAGAATAGAGAAAGAAGTTGAGCTTTTCACTTGGGAAAAGTTGGATTATGTCGATAAGGTGAAGGAAGCATTTCAACTGAAATAGTCCTCGACTGCGCTCGAACGGACAAAATCAAATAAGTTACAAAAAAACAAATCCCAAATTCCAACTATAACTTTTGGAATTTGGGATTTTTTATCTGGTGCTTTATGGAGATTACACTCTGTCTTTTCCCATTGGAACGTCGTAGGGTGTGAGTATGTATGGAGGTTCATTGGATTTTTTTAAGTCATTGAAAGTTTTGCTGCCTTCAATTTTCGAAATAATCTTATTAGGCAAATATTTTAAAGCTGCGTATTGCATAACAATTGCTGAAATTTAAATAATCGGTTTCACAATAGGCATCTCCCTTATTAAGAAGGCAGGTAGTCTATTTATAGAATAGTTATAATCTTTTATATACTATAAACACGCTATAAACACGCTATAAATACGCTATAAGTACGATATAAATACGATATGTATAAATTGTATTTATAATTACTTATGCTTACAATTCTTATTGATAAAGGGGGGTGACTTTTTCTAGGGAGAGCAGAAGAGCGTGATTAGACAAAACGATAAATACTCCCATAATTCAAAAACACATTTGGATTATGGGAGTATTTAGTTTTGGTGCTTTTATTGATTTTTACATTCCCCCTTTTCTTTCTGGAACCCTGGGCGTTGGCCAAGTTTGGGGCTCTCCTGTTTTATCATCGATTGGCAGAATAACTTGTTCGCGTGAAGTTTTAGAATCGTCTTCCGAAGCCATATATGCTAAAATAGCTGTTAGAATTACGTTATTTTGCACATCATCAAAAACTATTTTGTCATACGTATCTCGGTTGGTATGCCATGTGTAATTCCAATAATTCCAGCTAAGCGAACTTAAACT
>JAGQYZ010000063.1:0-1143 GCA_020435865.1 Aequorivita sp.
AAAGACAAAAAGCGTAAATGGGACTTCATTGTCATGCTTCAAGAGGCTTATGAAAAAGTAACTGAAAGAGATTTAAACCTCATTTCAAGATTAGAGACCGATGGAAATCCCGAGAACTACAAGAGCATTTACAACTTGTACACCAACATGGAGACACGCCAAGAGGCCATAAAACCTTTGATGCCATTAGTGGTTGATGGTAGAGTAATCGCTTTCAAGTTTAATGATTACACAACTGAAATTGTGGATATCAAGTCCAAACTTTCAGAATACGAATACAATGAGGCATTAGTCATCCTTGATGAAAACGAAGATAAACTCACTATTCGTGAAGCTTATAATAGATTAAGTTATATTGAACGTATTAATCCAAACTATAAAGACATAAGAAACTTAATGGACAAAGCTCACGCCCGTGGTACCGATTATGTTCTGGTGAGTGTTCAAAATTTTACCAATCAAATCATTCCACGACGTTTGGAAGAAGACCTGTTGGATTTCAACGCTTATGGCCTAAATGATTTTTGGACGGTATACCAAAGCGATTTCAATAGTACCATAGATTACGATTATGCTATGGAATTGCAACTAAAACGAATTCAAATAACACCTGAACGTACAAATCAAAATCAAATCTTGAAGCAAAGAGAGATTGTTGACGGGAAAAAATATCTTTTGGATGAATACGGTCAAGTGGTTAAAGACAGTTTAGGAAACGATATTAAGGTAGACAATGTGATAACGGTTAAAGCACGCTTTTTTGAAGTCAACCAATTCAAATCGGCTCAAATTGTTGCCGAGGTTGTGACTTTTGACCTTAAACGAAACCAAACATTACAAAGTTTCCCCATAGATAGTGGTTTTGTTTTTGAAAATGCCTATGCTACTTACAGAGGCGATAAACGGGCATTGGACAATCGTGATTGGAATTTAGTGAACAGCCACAGAGCACCATTCCCCAGTAACGAGCAAATGGTATATGATAGTGGTGAAGACCTGAAACTTCAGCTCAAAAACATTATCAAACGAAATACTTTCAGAAGTTAAAAAGAAAAGCCTCTCACCCGAGAGGTTTTTCTTTTATTTATTTCTTAAACTAGTTTATGCAATAACACCTGTTTTATTACGACCTTTGTAATAGAA
>JAGQYZ010000063.1:1296-1839 GCA_020435865.1 Aequorivita sp.
AAGTTTCCACTGGTTTTATGGAACCTTCTGCCATTAGCTATCCGTTTAGGAAAATATTAAGGGATAAGAGAAGTGTGCGATTTAGATTAGGCGCTCTTCAACGTGTAGTACCTTCGGAAAATAAAGTTATTCTGAGTAATGGCGAGCTGTCTTATGATATCTTGGTTATGGCTACAGGAACGGAGTCTAATTTTTTTGGCAACAAAAACATTGAAGACTATAGTTTGCCAATGAAAACCATCAGTGATGCGCTTTCTTTAAGAAATGTTATCCTTACCCGATTAGACCGAGCCACACGACTCTCTAACCATGAAGATCGGAAACGATTGCTTTCATTTGTAGTTGCCGGTGCTGGCCCTACAGGTGTAGAACTCTCTGGAATTTTGGCCGAACTTAGAGGTTCTATCATGAAAAAAGACTATCCTGAATTGAGCACAGACGATTTGGGCGACATTTATTTAATTGATGGTCAAAAAGCAGTCTTGGCAGTTATGTCAAAAAAAGCCCAAGAATACACTCATAAAAAACTCGAACAATTAGGGG
>JAGQYZ010000064.1:0-11394 GCA_020435865.1 Aequorivita sp.
CTTGGGGCTTAATGTTTGATTTGTCAAGGTCAAAAAGGATAGGGTTCAAAATAACTTTATCATCAACAATTATTGATTCAATAGGGCGTAACTCAATAGTTATGTTTTTCACATCATTTTTGGAAGCGCTTACCGTTACGGCATTGCTTTCAAAACCATCCTTAAAACCTTGAACTACATGCTTTTGGTTGCAAGCCGCCATTAGCGTGCCTTTTCCATTCATGTCAGTGGTTTCAGAATTTAGTTTGTTTTCCATACCGTCGTATAGATCCAATCGTGCAGAAGGAATAGTTTCCTTGGTATATTCATTAATTACAATTGCGTTTATGGTAACATCACAAGATTCTATTTTTTTAATCTTGTAAATATCATCACTTCCTTTTCCGCCTGTTCTATTAGAAGAAACGTAGCCTTCCTGCGTTGTAGGATTGTATGAATATGCAAAATCATCCTCGCTACTGTTTACGCCAAGACCCAGGTTTTTGGCTTCGCCGAAACTATTTCCGCTTGCTTCAGCGGCAAAAACATCAAGTCCACCCATTCCTAAATGAGCGTCACTACTGAAATAAAGCGTTCCGTTTGAATCTACATATGGAAAGCCTTCTTTTCCTTCAGTGTTGATGTTGTCTCCTAAATTTACAGGTGTTCCAAACGAACCATCTTTAGAAATTGAAACTTTGTAAATATCTGCCATTCCTTTTCCGCCTGGACGATCACTGGTAAAATACAATGTACTTCCGTCTGGGCTTAATGCAGGGTGACCTGTAGAATATTCACTACTATTGAATGGAACTGAGTGTATGTCTTTCCATTCACCATCAACGTTTTCAGCATAATAGATGTTAATTTGGTTAACACCCTCATCGCTCTTTTTATATTTTCCTTTGTAATAATCGTTTCGGTCAAAGTACATGCGTTTGCCGTCTGCAGTAATGGCCACAGAGCTTTCGTGGTATTTTGTGTTTACGTCACCTTTCACAGAAACCTCATTTTTTTCAACCCCACCAATTATGGAAGCTTTGTAGATATCTAGAAAAGGCTCCTCATTCCAGCCATATTTTTTGCCTGTAGTATTTCTAGCAGATGCAAAATAGAAATCGTTCCCAACAACTGTTGATCCAAAATCTGAATATTTTGAATTCAATGCGTCAAGATTGGTGGCAGTGTATTTTTGCGAATTCTCATCAATGATTTCTGGAAGATAGTCTGGGTTTTTCATAAATGCTACAGCACGCGAATCGGCTGGTTTCATTTGGGCGAATTGCTTCATATAGGTATTATAATCGCCAAATTTGCCGTTGGCCTTTAAGGATTGTGCATAGTTGTAAACCGTTTCAGGGTCAACATTCTTCTTTTTTACCACTCTTTTGTAGAATGTTTCAGCCTTTTTTGTATCGTTTATAAAGTAGTAACTATTCCCTAAACGTTCAAAAACGTAGGTGCTGCCTTCACCTTTTTTCAGCAATTTTTGGTACGCTTCGGCAGCATCTGTATATTGAAGCCTATCGTAATATTGATCGGCCTTTTTTGTCTTACTATTTTGGGCGGTAACCATTGTGGTGCTTACCGCTATGAGTAAAAGGATTGTATATATCTTGTTCATCTTAAATGAAATTTGTTTGGTTATTAGAAGAATCTTGGTGAACGTAAAACACGTGGCTTAAAGAATAGGTCGAAAGTCAACACTACTTCGTGAGAGGCAGGTCCAACTGTTTTAATGTCCGATGTTACGTGGTCATATGCATAGCCTACGCGAATGTTTGGTGTAACTTGGAACCCTACCAAACCACTGAAGGAATCATCCAATCTATAAGACGCTCCAAGTTCAAATCTATCATAAAACAGTGCATTCAAGTTTCCGTCATAAGAAACAGGTGCGTCAAAAGCAGATTTAACCATTATGGAGGGTTTCAACTTTACGTTTTCTGAAACTTGGAAAACATATCCTGCGGTTGCAAAATAGTGATTGGTTTCAGAGCCATACTTAATTCCGTTTTCATCAAGGTGAACAGATTTCAACATATTCGGAACAGATAAACCTATGTAGAATTTTTCACCATAAAGAAAAGCACCTGCACCAATATTGGGATAGGTATTGTTTATGTCTTGTGAAAAGAATGGATCGTTAGGGTCCTGCAATTCCAAAGTTGAAAGCCCCACATCGTGAAAAGTTGCTCCGGCTTTAAGACCCAAGGCAAGTTTTACAGTACTTCCCAATTGAAGTGTATAGGAAAAGTCTGCAAAAACATTGGTTTCTTTAATGGGTCCCAATTCGTCTTTTATTGCCGATAGGCCAAGTCCAATTTTTTCACTTATTGGCGAATGTGCCGAAAATGTGTATGTTACTGGATTGCCTTCAAGGCCAGACCACTGGTTTCTATATAATGCGGTTAATGAAAGACTTTCCTTTGACCCCGCATAAGCTGGGTTTACCACATTCATATTGTACATGTACTGAGTATATTGAGGGTCTTGCTGCGCCTGTGTTTCCTGAAAGAGCAGTACCGCCATCAATACTATTATTAAATATATATGTTTTTTCATTTTTATCTATTTGGTAGTTAAAAAGTATTTAATGGGTTTAGTTTGCTTTCTGGTTAAGATAAATCCAACCTGTGGCCTGTGTTCCATATACGGCATCGTTTCCTGCAAGATCAATTACGTAAAAATAAGTTCCCGTTGGGAGTGCATTACCATTATTGGTTTGGCCATACCATTCGTTTATGTAGTTATTTCTCTCAAAAACCAGCGTCCCCAATCTATTAAAGATTTGAAGCTTATTGATTCCGGTTCTATCATTTAGGAAAGTAAGATCGAGCGTATCATTATAACCATCTCCATTAGGGGAAAGCCCTTCGGAAATTACACAGTTGCCAACTGCATATAAACTAACATCTACAGAGTCTGTTGCGGTACAACCACCTAAGGTAATGACAACGCTATATGTTTGAACTCCTAATAAACCAGGTTCCAAAGAAATGTCTAAAGTACTGTTGGTTTCTCCTGTAATTAGGGTTCCGTTTAAGAACCATTGATACGTAACGCCTTCTTCTTCTGTGTTAGCTGTAATGGTTTGCGGCTCGTTGGGGCAGGTTATGAAATCTTCATCAACAGTTACATCAAGGTCATCGCGCAGACCAACTATTACGGAGTCTTCACCGATACAACTGTCAACCGTTACAACAACGGAATATTCTCCTTCTTGGGTTATTAAGAGCGTCTGGTTTATTTCACCAGCAATTAAAATTCCGTTTAAGAACCATTCATAAGTTGCATTTTGCGGATTGCCAGTAACTTGAGCAGTGAGAACAGTATCGGTATCAAAACAGCTTAAAAAATCTGCTCCCAAATCTACAATAACAGGATCCGAAATTGTGATGTCAATACTATCCGTTACAGTACAAGGCCCATCGGTTATTGTCAAAGTATAGGTTCCGCTTTCTGAAACTGTTATTGTGGATGTTGTTTCACCTGTACTCCAGAGGTAAGTAATGTCTGGCCCAGCTCCTGTAATTTGCGGGATAATTTCAAAAGAAGAACCATCACAAAGAATTTGGTCTGGTCCCAAATCTAAAGTAGGAGGATCGTTTACTATAATTTCAACTGAAAAAGTTTGCTCGCTACAAGGTGGATATGTTACAGTAACACTATATGTTCCTGCAGCTAAAGGCAAATACGTTGCATCTGTTGAAACTACTGTTCCACTGCCATCTGTCCACTCATAAGTAACTAAGCTTAAATCAATATCTGGGTTTGATGGCGTTGCATCAAGAAGTGGAAAATCGTCTCCCAAACAAAGTATTACCTCTGTTGGAAGATTTCCTGAAAGATCAAACACTTCATTCAGAATAAGCTGGAAAGAAACCGTACTGAAACAGGTAGGTTCATTAACTTTTTCTACCCGAACATATATTGTTTCTGGGTTTGAAGTATTTGTGTATGTATCTGGGTTAGCAATTGGATTTTGGTTAGCTTCGGCATCAAACTGACTTAAATGAAAAGAAGTATTGAAAAGTGCCGGATCTTGACCATTTAAAATAGTTGCTATTTGATCTTCTAAGTTGAAAATTTCGGTTCCGTTTCCATCCACATCACAAGCGCTCAGGTCTGGAGGAGTTACAATTTCGGGTTGCTGGTTTTGAAGACTTAATGTAATATCATCAATAGCCAAATCATTTCCACAGCCTCCAATTGAATTATTGATAAGCACCAGTTGTACATCCGTATTTGTTCCCGTATTGAAAACAATTGCAAATTCCTGCCAGTTTGGATCCGGTCCGTTTGGAATATCGCCAGTGTTTGTTTCGGCAATAAGGTTTCCGGAAGGATCTTCAATTCTAAAAATTACATTTGAGGGAATACTGTTTCCGCCGCAAATATTTGTATCTGTATCATAAACCGTTGTAATCCAAGCATTGAATGTGTATTCAATGTTTTGGTTTAAATTGATGGTTCTTCGGTAAAATTCATCTGGTTCAAACGAAGCATTTACGAAAAGCATTCTCCCTTCCACATCACCTTCGGTGTGGTCTTCCATATCTGTAAACCATCCTGTGTTTAAACCTGCCGAGGTGTTAGAAATAGTATATTCTCCATCCTCAACTTGTGTCGTTCCGTTAAAAATATAATTTGTATATGGTGTAGAAACCCTGCCTGTGCCCGTACCAAAATTTTCTTCAAAATCAACACCTTCACATAAGGGTTCAATGGTACAGTTTGGACTTGTTAAAAACAAAAGAGTAACACTGTCTGAAATTACACAGGAACCTTTTGTGATTTCAAGTGTATAGGTATCTGATGTTGTTACAGTGATGGTTGGTGTAGTTTCGCCTCCTGGACTCCATAAATAGGTAGCCCCGTTGGTGTCTCCTGTAATTTCAGGGACTATTTCATAAGAAGGAGTGTCACAGAAAGCTATGTCTGGACCCAGTTCCAAAGTAATATCTCCAGTGGAAGTTGTTACAACTACATCATCGGTTTCGGTTACCTCATCGCCATTACAATTGGTATAAACAGCTTGTGCTGTATATGTGGTTGATTGGTCTGTTGGGCAAACATTTATTGTTGGATCAGTCCCTATAACGGTTCCTGTTGAATCCAACCAGGAGAAAACAACATTTGAAGCGCCATTTGGTGTAAAACGCCAAGCTTCATTTGATGCACCCCAATCACTGGTGTTTCTTCCAGGGGCAGTATAACCATCGGTACCATTTTGGTTTTGGATTCCCAACACAGCATTTCCGTTATTCCAAGTACATCCGCTAGGTCTGTCCTGAACATATACTTCTACCACATTGGTGGTTTCGTACATTACAATTTGTGATGTAAGAGAAAGGTTTGGGCATGCTGATCCAAAATAAGGAATATCAGGGAAGTTAACAACCATAGTTCGGCAAGGTGCTTCTCCAAAAACGGTCCAATTTATAGTGCCAGAGCCGTTTACTGAGGGATCCACATCCATATAGGGTCCAAAAATAGTTGCGAAAAATAGGTTTGGACTAGGGACAGGATCACTAAAAGACCAATCACAATAGTCGCCTGGTGGATTGTTTACCAAATCAAAAGAGACTACTGCATTAGATCCAATAACCATTTGCGTATAGGTTTGGCCAAAAAAGCAGAAATCAAAAGGTAATTGAATAGCATTGGACCATATATCATCTTCACCCACAGATACAGGTGTTCCTCCGGTAAAAGGAAAAGGTGGTGCATAAGTAATGGAAGAAACAGCATAACTGGTGGTTTCTCCAGTGTCAAGATAACTTGCTGTAAGGTCTGTACAAGGCTCACCACAGTCTAGCAACACATCATCACCGGCAAATACATTTGGACATCCCGGTCCTTGAGCAAATGTAGAAAATGATAATATTAGGAAACTAAAAAGCGTGAGTGTGTGAGGTCTAAAGTTGACTTTAAAAAAATGGTGACAACTTTGTAAATAGAGAGGTAATGTTTTATTCATAAAGTATTAATTGGAGGTTATTGTAAAAGATCTTTTGTTAACTTTTTTTTAACAGCGAAATATATAAAATTTCAAGAATATAATCTGAAAAAACCCAATTAACTTTTTATTGAAAAGATTGCAAATACAGGGAAATGGTCGCTTAAACCACCTATATACTTTGACCCTGCATATGTTCTAAATGGGTTTCCCTTAAATTTTCCACGATATTCTTTTAAATCCTTCGAATTAAAAATTTTGGCTTCTTCAAATTGAAATGGATTTTCGTGTTGTTGCAAAAAGTTATTCGAAATAATTATTTGATCAAAAAGATTCCAAGAATGATGATAGTTTAGGCTGCCAGAATATTTGGTGTGCAAAAGCTCCATTGGATTATACAATTCAGTGCCAGCCATGGTTTTTGCACTTTCACTATTTGGGTCATCGTTTAGGTCGCCCATCACTATTATTTTTGCCAGCCGATTTTCCGAAATTATTTTTGAAATAATTTCACGATTTTTCATCGCTGCGGCTACACGTTTGTGGTTTGTTACCTCAACGCCTTCGCGTCGCGATGGCCAATGATTTACCAAAATATGAACAAGTTCGTTTTCAAGTTTTCCCTTCACATACAGAATATCACGGGTAAAATCGCGAATGCCTTCTTGGTTGGTAACAAAAAGCGTAATGGCTTCTTTGTGAAGCACTTCAAAATAATCTTTTCTGTAAAACAAGGCAGTATCAATCCCGCGTTCATCTGGAGAATCAAAATGTGCATAGCCATAATTTTTACTTTTCAGAAATTTTGAATTAGCCAAGTCTTTTAGCACCGTTTCGTTTTCAACCTCGGCAACACCCAAAAGAACCGGAGGATGTGTGGTTTCAGTATAACCAAGTTGCGAAATGACTCGCCCTAGTTTCTTAAGTTTTTTAGTATATCTTTTTTCATTCCAGTCCATTTCGGTACTAGGAGTGAAATCATCATCCAGTGTCTTTGGATCGTTTTTAGTGTCAAAAAGATTTTCGAGATTGTAAAAGGCTATAGTGTATAGTTTTTTCATTTTTAAGAATGAAATGTTGTTAATTGCTTGTAAAGTACAAAAAACTCTTGCTATGTGTTTTGTACATTTGTACCATAAATTACTTTATGATAGAACAAACGGACATTTCCTACGAAAAAACAATTTTAATCGGGCTGATTACCCAAAATCAAGACGAAGCAAAATCAGAAGAATATCTTGACGAGCTTGAATTTTTGGCCTATACTGCTGGTGGCGAAGTGCTGAAACGCTTTACCCAAAAAATGGACGTGCCCAATCCGAAAACTTTTATTGGCACCGGAAAGCTGGAAGAAGTGAAAAACTATGTTGAAGAAAACGAAGTGGGGGTAGTAATATTTGATGATGAACTTTCGCCTGCGCAACAAAAAAACATCCAGCGAGAGTTGGACTGCAAAGTCTTGGACCGAACCAATTTGATTTTGGATATTTTCGCACAAAGAGCACAAACAAGCTATGCCCGAACGCAGGTAGAACTTGCGCAATACCAATATTTGCTGCCACGTCTTGCTGGAATGTGGACGCACTTGGAACGTCAACGCGGAGGTATTGGAATGCGTGGTCCAGGGGAAACGGAAATTGAAACGGACAGACGTATAGTTCGTGACCGTATTGCTTTACTAAAAGATAAACTGAAAAAAATTGACCGACAAATGGAAGTGCAGCGAGGCAATCGAGGCGCATTGGTACGTGTGGCTTTAGTTGGTTATACAAACGTTGGAAAATCTACGTTGATGAACGTGATAAGCAAAAGCGATGTTTTTGCTGAAAATAAATTGTTTGCAACGCTAGACACTACCGTTCGGAAAGTGGTCATCGGCAATCTTCCATTTTTGCTTACAGATACCGTTGGATTCATCAGAAAATTGCCCACCCAACTTGTAGAATCTTTTAAAAGCACATTGGATGAAGTACGAGAGGCAGATTTGTTGTTGCATGTTGTGGATATTAGCCATCCTTCATTTGAACATCATATTGATTCCGTGAATAAAATTCTTGAGGAAATAGGTAGTGCTGATAAACCAACGATTATGGTTTTCAACAAAATTGACGTTTACGAAGCTGAGGAAATTGAGGAAGACGATTTAATGACTGAAAAAACCAAAGCACATTACACTTTAGAGGAGTGGAAACAAACATGGATGGCAAAACTAAACGGCGACGCTATTTTCATTTCAGCACTGAACAAAGAGAATTTTAAAGAATTCCGAAAGCTTGTTTATGACAAAGTGAAGGAAATACACACTACTCGTTTTCCATATAATAGCTTTCTTTATGATGAATACACAGAGGAAGATTAATTTTCTTTTGAAGAAGAATTAAAGAAATAAAAAAGCCGATTCAAAAAATTGAATCGGCTTTTTTGATATTTTAGAAATTTTATTTAGAATCCATACGTAAAGCCTACACCCAAAGCCTCACGAATTTGAAAGCCCTGTACAGCATTATCATCATAAATAGCTTGAAAAGTAACGTTGGAGGAAATGTATTTGTTCACCTTCATCACAAGATTAAAAGTATAATCAAGATCAACATTTTGTGGATCTTCCAGGTAATTTGAATAAAGATTCAAAATATTTTCTGCAGAAATGTTCGCCATAATATTAAACTTGGCATACGCTGAAAGGGAAGCACCAAATTCAAAACGGGTACTTTCATTAGCATCAACACCAAAGTACTTGTTTTCGTTATAAGCATCCAATGCGCCAGGAACAGATTCATTTACAGCTGTAAAATCTTTATCTACAAGTATAAGTTTAGCAGTAGCTGGAGAAATATTTACGTATAGATTATCACTTTTTTTCCAAAGCATCCCAGGGCCAAATTGAATATAGGCCGGAGATAAAATATGGGTGGTTTCTGTGCGATAGCCTTCATCTTCTGGATTAAGATCTTCATTAAACTCATAGCCTGGAGCAAACTGTGTTTTGAAATTTAAGAATAATGAATAATACCAATTACTTTCCTTTATTTGTTGCCCCAAAATTGAATTAAATTCCAGACGGTCATTGGTTTTGCGGGAGTATTTATCATCCTTGTTTTTGGTGATGCCATATTCACCAGTTAAACGATTGTTCCATGAAATTTTGTCGTGCTTATAATTGAAATCATACGTAAGCGAAAGATTTCCTGAATAATTTGAAGTTCCGCCACCGGTCCATTCGTGGTTAAATGCAGCTTGGTTAAACAATAACGAAATGTTTCCACTACGAGTCCACCCGTTGGGAATAGAATCTTTTGGTGTTTCTTCTTGGGCAAGTATTGCCATTGGTGCAGCAAAAAGAACTGCAAGAAGTAAAAGTTTTTTCATCTTTATATGTGGTTTTATTTTCGGCAAAAATAGAAACTCTTTTGAATATTTGGCAAAAACACCTCCGAATACAACACTTTTTTAAGAGTTCTTACTTTTTTTTAAAAAGAGGCACTGAAGAACAGGCCTCGCCATACATTATGCTTTTTGCAATAGGTTGAAGCTTTTGTGCCAGAAGTACATACGCATTTTGCGGAATTGGTCTGTGGGCGCAACCTTTAATGATTATAGCCTTGTCCTCAAATTCTGAAACATCTAAATTCTGAAGGAGTTCTGCAAAAAGGATGCTCTCCAATTCTTCCAAAGAACCCACTGTAACCTTCTTAGCGAAAGGGGCCAAATGAAGTGATAATAATAAATATGCCCAACCAGGAACAATAGCATCTGTGCTGCAAAAGAGTGCCACAAATTTTTCCTGATATTGACTCCAATCGTTTTGCTTTGCTTTTTCACGAAATTCACTTTCGCGGAGCACAATGCCTTCCATCAACCATTGCGAAATATCAAAAGAAACCCGTTCGCCTTTAGGGTAGATTTCCTCAAGATCAAAAGTTACAAGTTTGCTGTTCGCTACGCGATTTATTATCTCTTCTGACAAATTTATTGGGTTATTAAGTTATTTTGATTCTTTGAATACTGATGTTTCTGTTGAAAAGTTAATTGTAAATGCTTAAAGCATCCCCAATTCCAATTTCGCTTCTTCACTCATCAATTCTTGACTCCACGGCGGGTCGAAAGTTATTTCTACTTCGGCATCTTTCACCATTTTCAATGACTTTATCTTGTCTTCTACTTCCATGGGCAAACTTTCTGCGACAGGACAGTTTGGTGTAGTAAGCGTCATCAATATTTTTACTTCGCGGTCTTCGTTTATAAAAACGTCATAAATAAGTCCAAGTTCATAAATATCCACAGGTATTTCAGGATCATAAATGGTTTTTATGACTTCTATTATTTTCTCGCCTAATTCGGCCATGTCTATTTCTGTATCTGTTTCCATTTATTTAATTATTTGCTTTTGTTTGATATGCCAACGCATACATTTTCATTTGTTTTATCATTGAAACCAAACCGTTTGCACGGGTAGGCGAAAGGTGTTCTTTTAAGCCTATTTTGTCTATAAAATCAGTATTGGCATCCAGAATTGCTTGTGGTTTTTGGTTTGAAAAAACCCGAACCAAAACCGCGATAATCCCTTTGGTGATAATGGCATCGCTATCTGCTGTGAAAATAATTTTTCCGTCTTCCATTTCAGAATTGAGCCACACTTTGCTTTGGCAACCTTTTATCAGTTTGTCATCAGTCTTTAATTTTTCGTCAATAAGCGGAAGCGATTTACCTAAATCTATCATATATTCATAACGCTGCATCCAGTCTTCAAACATTGAAAACTCATCAATCAATTCTTCCTGTATTGCTTCAATCGTCATAATTCAAATTTAATTATTTGTATCCTTTTTTGCGTTTAGCAATACACTCTGGTCTGATTTGGAATAGAACGTAAGTGTATTGTTTTCCAATGAATATGATCCAGTATTTTTTAAAGCTACTAAAAAGTCCTGCTCAGTTTTCATAATTTCTTTTTCATCACAATACATTTCACTTACTGCTAAATCGCCAAAGCTGATGTTGAAAAGGTCAATAGTGTAATTTCCAAATACAGAATTGCAACCTGTTGTTCCACGGAAAGAATTGTTTAGAGCTGACATTGTAAAAGTTGGTTTTTTTGTAGCGGTAAGTTTTTTTCCATTCAAAGCGGTCACAGTATAATTACCCGTCAATTGAACACTTCCGGCAACGTCTATTGCTTTTTTGGTTTCATCGCAACCAGTAAAAAGTATTGTGAAAATTAATATTGAAAGAGTGAAAATTGATTTCATATTTTTTCAAATTTATGTTTTTGTCATCATTCAACGCAACATCATTTTTGCTTTTTTCACTGCGTTTACCAAAGCATCAACTTCTTCCAGCGTATTGTAAAAAGCGAAAGAAGCCCGCACCGTTCCAGGAATTTTATAAAAATCCATAATAGGTTGGGCGCAATGGTGGCCCGTCCGCACGGCAATTCCTAATTTATCTACAAT
>JAGQYZ010000064.1:11460-11946 GCA_020435865.1 Aequorivita sp.
GCCAGTTCCATAAATTTTTAAGCCTTCAACTTCCAAAAGCTTTTCAGTGGCATATTTTAAAAGTTCGTTTTCGTGCTTTTCAATAGCATCGAAACCTATAGCGTTAAGGTAATCAATTGCTGCTCCAAAAGCAATACCGCCACAAATGTTAGGTGTTCCCGCTTCAAATTTATGTGGAAGCGTTGCGTAAGTAGTTTTCTCGAAAGTTACTTCGGCAATCATCTCACCACCACCTTGGTATGGTGGGAGTTTGTTACCCCATTTCTCTTTCATATACAGCATGCCAACGCCAGTTGGTCCACACATTTTGTGGGCTGAGGTTACATAGAAATCTACATCCAATTTCTGCAAATTGGGTTTTATGTGCGAACAGGATTGTGCGCCGTCAATAAGAACAGCGGCTCCAACTTCGTGTGCTTTTTTAATGATTTTTTCTATTGGGTTTATGGTTCCCAATGCGTTTGAAATATGGTTTACAAAAACAAG
>JAGQYZ010000065.1 GCA_020435865.1 Aequorivita sp.
GAAGCAATTTCCTTTGGGCTCTCTTGGACTTCCAAAGCGGAATAGTCAAGCTTCCAATTAATGGTTTCTACCAATTTTTCCATTAGCTGGATGGTTTCTAAAGCTTGTTTTGAAGCCTCGTTCAACAAGCCGCTTTCAGGAATTTTGTCAACGATATGTTTTTTGGCTTCTTGGTTTATTTCGGTTAAATCTGATGCTGTAAAAGGGTTTGCCCATCCTTCGCGTTTGTCGTAATATTTAAAATCGGTTTCAATGGTGAGCAATTCGGGCTGTGGAAAATTGGTTAAAATGATGGTCTTGTTTTTGGTGTCCGCATGCATTTTCACTTTTGTGAGGTCAAAACCAATGTGTGCTTTGGCTTCAATTAAAACCAAGGCTTTCTTTTTTCCCAAAAGTAAATTCAGCCACTTGTCCTTCACGTTTTCATAATAGAAAATTTCAGAAAAATCTCCTTCCACAGTAATGAATTTGCAGACACTGCGAATTTTTTCCATTAAAATAACGGATTGCGTATTTACACGTTCCTTTTTTCCTCCACCCAAACGAGCAAAAAGAAAGTAAGCCAAAATGGCGCCGACGGCTAAGCCTATAAATAGATATTCCATACTATTATTTTCCAATACTTCCCAAATGTGTGTTTTTAAAACTGTCTGGATATTTCAAGCCGTAACCAAAAACTCTATCGAAGGAAGCATGTGAGAACAAAATTACACCTATTAAAATTAGCAATGGATTGTTAAAATAAAAACCTAAAAGACCAACAGCAACGGCAACTGCTTTGTGATGAAAAACATTGTATGTGAATGCGCCAATTTTGGGGTTTATTATATAACCAAGCATTCCAATGTCTGGTGTAAGCAATAGTACAGGAAACAACCACCAAGCATAATTTAATTGTGAAAAGGCGAAAATTCCCAATACAAATTGTGCCAATTCTTCTATTTTTAAAGTTGTTTCCATTATTTAATAATTTTATACAAAATTGGTTTGCTCGGCGAAGCATCATTGTGAAACGAGGCGATTTGCAAATTCAGCAAATAACTTCCATCAGCAATTGAATCCGGAACATAGATAAACTCTGTAATTGTACAGTCTTCCCGCGGATTTTTAGGAAAATCCCAAAAAACTTTGTGTGCTAAAAGTTTGCCTTCGTCTTTTTCTTTGTCAACGGAAGGCAAATCAATCAACAAATGTTCTACGCCAATTTCCCTTAAAAACAAAGCAGCTTTTTCATGAAGAAATGGCCAATTGGTATCTGACCAATGCTTTGATTTTTTAGTCGAATTGTTTGGAAGAGTCCTAATCACAATAGCTTCGGGCGTTTTTCCATTTAGAGCTTTTGTAATGCATTCTTCGGAAATGATTTCGTCTTCGCCAACTTTTTCAGCTTTTATGGAAATTACTTCAGCTATAAAAAAGAAGGTTTTCAATGCATCATTTACAGAATGGAACTCCTCTGAAATATGCCCAAAACACTCTGTATGTGTACCATGCGCGTGTGGATTAAAAAATACATTGTTGAAATTAACCGAAGCGCCTTTAGAAACTTTCCCAGTCCAATCATCCATTTTTACGGGCTTTATGATGGGTTCGCTTTGATACCACGCCAAAGGGTTTTCTTCCGAAGCCTGCAACGGAATTGAAATATCCAGCGGTTTGGAAAGGTCAACCCTAATGGTTTGATTATTTATTTCAATAGTTGTTTTCATCTTTCTAAATTTACTAAGAATAAATCTGCCGCAATGCCATCACTTAAAAACTTTCCTTTTTTTGAAATTTTCAAGGTTTGGTTTTCAAGGATTAAAAGCTCGTTCTTTAAAGGATTTGCGGCTTGTTTCAACAAATATTCAGAATAATTTATTCCGAATTCACTTTTAACTTTTTCCAAAGAAACACCTTTTTTGGTGCGCAAACCTGTCATTATATATTCGTTGTATTTATCTTCTACAGAAAGGATTTCCATTTCCGATGGAAGCCTTCCTGCTTCAATACTTTTGATGTATTTTGTGTTGTTTGCCACATTCCAACTCCGCGAATTTCCATCATAACTGTGCGCTGAAGGGCCAATGCCTATGTAAGGCTTACCTTCCCAATAGGCTGTATTGTTACGGGAATGGAAACCTGGTTTTCCAAAATTTGAAAATTCATAATTTTCCATACCTGTTTTTTCAGTTTCAGAAAGTAAAATTTCATAATGTTGTTTTGCAACTTCTTCATTTACCGGTGGAACAATTCCTTTTTCAATGAATTTTTTTAAAGCCGTTTTCGGTTCAACTGTTAATGCATAACACGAAAGATGGGGAATTTCAAAATTTAAGGCAATTTCAAGATTTTCTTGCCAGCGCTCGTTCGTCATTCCTGGGATCCCATAAATCAAATCAATACTGATGTTTTCGAAATGTTTCTTTGCTTCTTTTATACATTCCAAAGCTTCGGAAGTATTGTGGGCGCGGTTCATCAGTTTTAAATCTATTTCAAAAAAGGATTGGATGCCGATGCTCAATCGGTTAATTCGTGAGTTTGTTAATTCGTAAAGTCGGTTGGGTGTCAAATCATCCGGGTTTGCTTCAAGGGTGATTTCGGGGTTTTCTGAAACTTCATAATTATTATAAATCTTTTCAAAAATTTGCTGCATTTCTTCCGAAGAAAGCAAGCTAGGCGTACCACCACCGAAATATATAGTTTCAACCTCTTCTTTTAATTCCTCTTTCCGAAGCACCAATTCTTTGCAAATCGCATCAACCAATTCACTTTTTTTCTTCAAAGAAGTTGAAAAGTGAAAATCGCAATAATGGCAAGCCTGTTTGCAAAAAGGAATGTGGATATATAGACCAGCCATCTTATTTATCTATTCGCTCTTCGTTTTGTTTCACAAAAGCAGCCCAGCCAGTGTAGCTTTTACCTACTTCAACTTTTCCAGAATTGTAATAGTGGCAAACCGCAGCCGCAAGTCCATCGGTACTATCCAGGTTTTTGGGTAGTTCTTTTAAGTTCAATAGACTTTGAAGCATTTTTGCTACTTGTTCCTTACTCGCATTTCCGTTTCCAGTAATTGCCATTTTTATTTTTTTGGGGGAATATTCTGTTATAGGAACTTCTCTTGAAAGTCCTGCCGCCATGGCCACGCCTTGTGCCCTTCCAAGTTTGAGCATGGATTGCACGTTTTTTCC
>JAGQYZ010000066.1:0-1727 GCA_020435865.1 Aequorivita sp.
ATGAAAAACCAAGTCGATGCCTTGCGCTCCCTTTCTTCGGAAGAAGGAATTGCCCATGTACTGAACTCATCCTTAAACAAAACCGAAGTAAAAAAGGTAAAGAGTGATATAGCCAGTGGAGTAACTAAGTTACTCTATGTAGCCCCCGAATCACTTACCAAAGAAGAATATGTAGATTTTCTGCAGACCCAGAAAATTTCCTTTATGGCTATTGATGAAGCGCACTGCATTAGTGAATGGGGACACGATTTTAGACCAGAATACCGAAATTTGAAAAGTATTATTCAAAGAATTGGGAGTAATATTCCAATAATCGGGCTTACTGCGACCGCAACCCCAAAAGTGCAGGAGGATATTCTGAAAAACCTCAATATGCAAGATGCAAACACTTTTAAAGCATCCTTCAACCGCCCAAACCTTTATTATGAAATAAGACCGAAAACTAAAAATATTGATTCTGATATTATTCGCTTTGTAAAACAAAACGAAGGCAAAAGCGGAATTATTTATTGTCTTAGTAGAAAGCGGGTAGAAGAACTTGCACAAGCATTGCAGGTAAACGGTATAAAAGCCGTTCCATATCATGCGGGCCTCGACGGAAAAACCCGCGTAAAACATCAAGATATGTTTTTGATGGAAGATGTAGATGTTGTGGTAGCAACCATTGCCTTTGGAATGGGAATTGACAAACCAGATGTTCGTTTTGTGATCCATAACGACATTCCAAAAAGTATAGAGAGCTATTATCAAGAAACTGGACGTGCTGGTCGTGATGGAGGCGAAGGCCATTGTCTTGCTTTTTATAGTTACAAAGACATCGAAAAACTCGAAAAGTTTATGAGTGGCAAGCCCGTTGCCGAACAGGAAATAGGCCATGCCCTTTTGCAGGAAGTGGTAGGTTTTGCTGAAACTTCGATGTCTCGAAGAAAATTCATTCTTCATTATTTTGGCGAAGAGTTTGACAATGAAACTGGTGAAGGCGGAATGATGGACGATAATATGCGGCATCCCAAAAAGAAACACGAAGCAAAAGAAGACGCAAAACAACTTTTGGAAATTGTTTTTAAAACAAACGAGCAATACAAAAGCAAGGAAATTGTAAATGTTTTGGTAGGAAAAGTAAACGCGCTCATAAAATCTCACAGAACCGATTCTCAAGAATATTTTGGAGCTGGGGCAGAGCACGAAGCACCATATTGGATGGCTTTGTTGCGTCAATTATTGGTGGCAGGTTATTTAAAAAAAGATATCGAAACCTATGGGGTCATTCATTTAACAGATTTAGGAAAGAAATTCATAAAATCACCTACTTCTTTTATGATGACCGAAGATCATTCCTTTAAAGATGCAAATGACGATCTAATTGTCGCAGCCAATAAAGGAGGAAATGTTGCTGACGAAAATCTTTTTAAGCTTTTAAAGGCAGAACTTAAAAAAGTCGCGCACAATTTGGACTTGCCACCGTTTGTAATTTTCCAAGAACCTTCTTTGGAAGACATGGCTCTTAAATATCCAGTTACAATGGATGAACTTTCCAATGTTCATGGCGTGGGTGAAGGAAAAGCAAAAAAATATGGGAAGACCTTCCTGAAAATTATTCAAGATTACGTTGAAGAAAACGATATTATTCGTCCAGAAGATTTTGTAGTAAAATCAACTGGAAGCAATAGTTCGCTCAAGTTATATATAATTCAAAACGTGGATCGAAAACTTGCTTTGCCAGACAT
>JAGQYZ010000066.1:1803-6290 GCA_020435865.1 Aequorivita sp.
AAGTTAAATATAGACTATTGGATAGATGAAGTATTAGATGAAGATCAGCAGGAAGAAATCCATGAATACTTCCTAGAAGCAAAATCAGACAAAATTGAAGAAGCTATGGAAGAATTTGATGGCGATTATGATGAAGAGGAATTACGACTGTATCGAATTAAGTTCATTAGTGAAGTTGGGAATTAATAATAAGATTCTTCGAAAGGCAAGTCTATGTCTATGGCGCTATGATTTTTGTTCCTTATTAAAATATACCAAGTAATAATACATTTGCTTTTCCTCATCCCATCCCTTTTCAACAAATTTTTCCGCACTTTCAGGATTTATGAAATCCAGTTTTATTTGAATGTTCGTATCGAGGTTTATCACGTTTTTTATTTTCTTCCGCGCAGCAGTAACAGCCGTATTTGCTATTGGGAATGTTGTTAAATCCTCAATGCTATACTTTGGCGCCTTTTCAGTTTTGTAATGACGAAATTCTGGTAATAAATCTGGATTGTCAATCACTTCGTTCATAAACGCGGTTTCCTCAAAATTGTCGTTTTTGGCGAAATGATTTACGGCACGGTTCATAAATAGTACCTCCTGCTTTTTGTCTTCGGCTGGCAAAACCACATCTTTCGCAAAATCTTGGCAGAATTTCAAATACTTTTTAGTGTAGAAATTATCATCGGCACATGCCTCCACACCAAGGAAACTTTCCAGCCAATAGCGCGTGTCGTAACGGTTGCTGTCCACGGATAGAATTTTATAGCCTTCCTCTTTTTTTGAATTGAAAATAATACATCCTTTATCCAATTTGTTAAGATTCACGCCGTGTTGAAGCATTGCCTCCAACTGGTTTCCTTCCTCGGAAAACTGAAGAAAATCCTGCTTCAATTCACTTTTAAAAATACCGATGGCGTCCATTTTCACATTGTCTAACTGCACATTCTCCAGATAGGCTACATACACTTCGCCACTTTTAATATGCGGATGTTCGGATTGATTATAAAGATAGGTTGCAATTTTTCGGCTCTCTTCGTGGATGTTCTGCAGATTATCGAATATTTTGTTTGCACTGTTGTACAATTCGTGAAATTCCAAATCAGCTTCGTGTGAAAACTGAAAGTAATTCTCTTCTTTATCACGAAAAGGTTTCAGAAAAAATTCCTTTAAAAGTGGCGTAATCTCATCGTCCATTTTATAAGGTTCCGCAGAAAGAAAAACTGCTTCATTTCTACTTTTATTACCCACTCGGTGGATGGAAAGGGAGGCAATGTGGGTATTGAAAAGGTTGATCATTGGGATTAGGAGTTAAGCGTTAAGGTTTAGGGGTTAAGCGTTGGGTAAGTTCCTCTACTTTTTCGAAACTGAAAACTGAGACTGCGACTGCGACTGATCACTGAACCTAATTCCAGTTTTCGTCAAAGTCAAGATTGTCGTAATCTTCCGGATCCAGATCGAATTCTTCGTCAAAATCATCATCTTCAATTTCTTCGGCGATAAATTCCTTTTGGGGAGCTTCTTCGGGGATTTGTCCGTGGGAATACATCAAATTTGGATAAATCTGACCGGTTTCCGCTTCGGCAATATCGGCAAGTTCCACCATAAACGTCCACATATTCAGAAAGTCATAAACGTATAAAAGTCTGGTTTTTTCTTCATCAACCACATCTTCCAAATAGGTTTCACCCATAATACGAACACCACCCGGCTCGTCGCTTACATCAAAAAGGGAGATTTCCTCACCTTCTTCCCATAAATCGTTGCTTGTGTAAAAAGAAGCCATTTCCTGACCGTCAAACCCAAAGGATTGGATGATGGCATTGTGAAAATCTTCCAAAGTGGCCGAAGCCTTTATTTCAATGTCGCGGAAAACGTCTTCGTGTGTGTCGAGGATTATTCTGAAACGGTAAATCATTTTTTTAATTTTTTGGACTGCAAAGTTATTGAAAAGTAAACAGTTTTCTGTCGCAGTTTGTTGTTTTGATTGTGTATTTATTTCGAGAACCTATGTAGCACAAACGTCATTGCCGCTAACAGGAAAAAAGCAGTTACCTGGTGCAAAACGCCCAAGACTACTGGCACTTGGAAGATAAGTGTAAAAACGCCCAGTGTAAATTGCACCAAAACCAAAAGCAACAAAATATATATACCTTTTTTCTGCGGAAGGGTGAGCTGTAATTTTCGCGTTTTATACCAAATAAAGAAAATCATTCCCACCACTGCATAAGCCATATATCTATGGATGAACTGTACGCCACTTTTTCCTTCCACGAAGTTTTTCCACAAAGGCACTTGTTCCGTATAAACGGTTTCGTGGATTAATTTTCCTTCGTTCATCAATGGCCAATGGTTATGGATCCATCCAGCATCCAAACCCGCTACGAATGCGCCCCAAATAATTTGGATAAGCAAGATTGCCAACCCAAAACGAATGATGTTTCTGATATGTTTATTTATTTCCTTTTTCACGGGATACCAAAGATCCATCGCCACCCAAAAGGTGTAGGCAAATGTAATAAACGCTGTAGTCAAGTGCATTGCAAGCCGATAATGGCTTACATCTGGCCGGTCAACCAAACCGCTTTTTACCATATACCAACCCAGAAATCCTTGGAAAGCGCCCAAGCACATTAAAACGATGGCTTTTTTAATGGTGGGTTTGGTAAGCTGTTTTTTCAGCATAAAATAGAAAAAAGGAATGATGAAAACCACCCCCAAAAGTCTGCCCAATAATCTGTGAAGCCACTCCCAGAAATAAATATCCTTAAAATCTTGTAAGCTGAAGTGATTGTTCAATTTTTGGTATTCTGGAAATTGCTTGTAATGATCAAACTCCGCAATCCATTGCGCTTCGTTTAAAGGTGGCAACGTACCAGAAATAAGTTTATAACTTGAAATGGAGAGCCCAGAATGGGTGAGTCTCGTAATGCCACCAACCACCACCATTATAAAAATCATGAAGCATCCTGTGAGGAGCCAGTAGATTACTTTTTTGTTGTCTTTAGTTTCCACAATTTCATCAATATTTTTCTATTCAATTACTTTCAACCCAATTTCTGCTCCTTTTTTCAACATATATTCCTTTGCGGCTTCATATTCATTAGGAATTTCCCCTTCAAGAATTGCTTCTTTTATAGCATCTTTAATAATACCAATTTCTCGCGAAGGTTTTAAGTTGAAAGTTTTCATAATTTCTTCACCTGTAACTGGCGGTTGAAAGTTCCGAACTTGGTCACGTTCTTCAACTTCCACAATTTTATCACGTACCAACTGAAAATTAGCATGATATTTTTTAAACTTCTTAGGGTTTTTCGTTGTGATATCCGCTTCGCAAAGCGTCATTAAATCGTCAACATATTCGCCTGCGTCAAAAATCAAACGGCGCACTGCGCTATCTGTTACATCGCTTGCCAGTACGATGGGGCGGGAACTCATCAAGACCATTTTTTGTACGAATTTCATTTTGTCGTTCAATGGCATTTTCAATCTTTTGAAAAGCTTATAGACCATTTTTGCGCCCACAAATTCGTGTGTGTGAAAGGTCCAACCCAATTTTTTGTCGAATTTTTTTGTGGGTGCTTTCCCAATATCGTGAAGTAATGCCGCCCAACGAAGCCAAAGATCTTCCGTGGTTTTTGAAATATTGTCCACCACTTCCAGCGTATGCCAAAAATTGTCTTTATGCGTTTGTCCTTCTTTTTCGTCAATGCCTTGAAGTGCAACCAATTCTGGTAAAATAAACGGTAATAATCCTGTTTTGTGAAGTAGTGCAAATCCTTTTGAAGGAACTTCCGAAAGCAATATTTTATTGAGTTCGTCAACAATCCGTTCCTTTGAAATGATTTTTATGCGCTCCACATTTCTGGTAATTGCTTCCAAGGAATCTTTTTCAATAATAAAATCCAATTGGGTTGCAAACCGAATGGCACGAAGCATCCGCAATGGATCGTCGCTATAGGTAATATCTGCGTTCAGCGGCGTACGGATTATTTTTTTCTGAAGATCTTCAATGCCATTGAAAGGGTCGAGCAATTCACCAAAGTTATTATCACTAAGGCTTAGCGCCAAAGCATTTATAGTAAAATCCCTTCTGTTTTGGTCGTCTTCCAACGTACCGTTTTCTACAGCCGGATTTCGGCTTTCTTCGGAATAGGATTCTTTACGTGCGCCAACAAATTCCAGTTCTATGCCACCCGTTTTTAGCATTGCAGTACCATAGGTTTTGAAAACAGAAACTTTTGGTTTTCCGGGCAATAGTTTTGAAACTTCTTCAGCTAGATCAATTCCGCTTCCAACAGCAACTATATCAATATCTTTGGCATCGCCTCTTTTCAAAAGAAAATCACGTACATATCCACCAATAACATAGCTTTCCAAGTTTAGATTTTTGGAAGCTTTGGAAATGGTTCTAAAGATTGGATCTTGAAGCGCTGTCGTGTACTGTGGCATTTTTTATTGTCGTATTACCTTAACCGAACCATCATTTTTCAACTTGATAA
>JAGQYZ010000067.1 GCA_020435865.1 Aequorivita sp.
TCCAAACTTACATTCCGCATCATATAAACAGTCAAAAAAGCGGCTATTTGGCTTTGGTTATATTTTCCTTCGGAAATATTCACCAAAACCGTTCTTGCTTCTTCTTTTGAAAGTTGTTCGTGGTTTATCAATCTGTTTAAAATTTTTTTCATTTAGCTTTCAATCCAATTTTTAATAATCTGTTTGCCCATTGGGGTAAGCACACTTTCGGGGTGGAATTGTACTCCGCAAATGTCATAAAGCTTGTGACGAAGGGACATAATCTGTCCGTTTTCATCCACGGAAGTGATTTCCAAAACCTCTGGAAAATCTTCCTTGGAAACAACCCAACTGTGGTAGCGGCCTATTTCAAACTCTTTTTTAATTCCTTTGAAAAGTGGTTCATTTTCTGAAACTATTGTTGCTTTTGTGGCAACCCCGTGAAAAACCTTGCTCAAGTTTTCCAACTTTCCACCAAAAACTTCCCCGATTGCTTGTTGCCCTAAACACACACCAAAAATTGGCTTTGAAGTTGCATATTTTTGAATCACTTCTTTTAGCAAACCCGCTTCGTCAGGAATTCCTGGACCGGGAGAAAGCAAAATTTTATCATAATCCTCTACTTCTTCCAAATAAAACTTATCGTTTCGCCTTACGGTTACCTCGCAATCCAGTTCCTCTAAATAGTGAACTAGATTGTACACAAAACTGTCATAATTATCTATTACCAATATTTTCATAGTTATATACTTTCAGCTAATTCCAGTGCTTTTGTCAAAGCGCCCAATTTGTTATAAACTTCCTGTAATTCGTTTTCTTCATTGCTTTCCGAAACCACACCGGCGCCAGCTTGATAATGTAAAGTATGGTTTTTGCTTACAAAAGAACGTATAATAATGGCGTGATTAAAATTACCGCTGAAATCCATAAAGCCAATCGCGCCACCGTAAAATTCGCGACTACGGTTTTCGTATTTTTCCAACAATTGCAGCGCTTTGTGTTTTGGAGCGCCACTCAAAGTTCCCGCTGGAAACGTGTCAGCAACAATTTGCATCGTTGAGGTTTTCGGATTTTTAGTTGCTGTAACTTTACTAACCAAATGAATAACGTGCGAAAAAAATTGGACTTCCCTATATGTTTCAATTTTTACATTTGCTCCGTGGCGACTTAAATCATTTCGTGCCAAGTCAACAAGCATCACGTGTTCGCTATTTTCTTTTTTGTCCTCTGAAAGTTTTTTGGCTAGCTCGGCATCCTGTTCGTCATTTCCGGTACGTTTAAAAGTTCCGGCTATTGGATGGATCTCGGCCCGATTTCCTTTTACGACTAATTGCGCTTCGGGCGAACTTCCGAAGATTTTAAAATTTCCATAATCAAAATAAAACAGATAGGGTGAAGGATTTACGCTACGCAAAGCCCTGTAAACATTGAATTCGTCACCCGTAAATTTTTGCGAAAAACGTTTGCTTGGCACAATTTGGAACACATCGCCTCGCTGGCAATGTTCTTTGCATTTTCGCACTAATGCCTTAAAATCTTCATCATTCAAATTTGTTGTTCGCTCACCATTTCTTTCAAAAGAATATTCGGCAAAGCTCTTAGACTTTAAAATCTGTTCAATCTGTGGAATGTTATTTTTCGCTTCAAAAGTATGCGCAAAAATATAGGCTTCGTTATTAAAGTGGTTTATCGCAATTATATTTTGATAAACCGCATAGTACAAATCGGGTATTTCAAGATTCTCTTCTTTTTTGTGAAGTTCAATATCTTCAAAATATCGCACCGCATCAAAAGCCATAAAGCCAAAAAGGCCATTATTTATAAACTTAAAATTGCTTTCTTCCGAAGAAAAAGAAGAGGCAAATTCATCTAAAACTTTTGGGACATTTATGCTTTTAGAAATCCTGGTTTCAAGACTTTTCCCATCAGGAAAATGCTGAATAATGATTTCTTTCTCAACTTTTAATGAAGCAATCGGGTTAAAGCAGATGTAGCTGAAGCTATTGTCGTTGGCGTGATAGTCACTGCTTTCCAGCAAAAGACTATTGGGGAATCTATCGCGCAAGCGCAAATACACCGAAACTGGCGTAAGTGTGTCTGCCAGTAGTTTTTTTGAATATGTTTTTAAGCTGTATTTCATTCTGTTTTTCAAATTATGCAATAAAAAAAGGCTTGTCGTGATTGACAAGCCTTTTCGTATATTTTATACTATAGGTGTTCCGCTCACGAGATTTTCCGTAAGTTTTTCCACCACCAAGTATTTTGCGTAAATGTGTTCATTGTTTCGAGTTCAAAGATAGAATTTTTTTTAAAATAATTTTCTTCATTGCACTTCTTTAAAATTATATAATTTGAATATTAATCAAACGTTAATTAATGTATAGAAATGATTGTGTTTCAATATTTTTAGCGAATGAAATTATTGTCAATTATACTTTATGTTTTTTTATTTCAAAGTTGCGCCGATAAAAAAGCGGATTTAAAAATAAATGAAACTGTTTCAGAAATAGCAATTAAGGAAAATCTTTCAAAAGGAAATCAATTTGAAAATACTAAAATTGCTTCTCTAAATTTTGAAGCACTTCAGCAAAAATTTTTTCAAAAGAAAACGGATTCTATTTACATTATAAATTTTTGGGCTACGTGGTGCAAACCTTGCGTAAAAGAACTTCCGGCTTTTGAAAAAATTGCTTCAGATTATTCTAATAAAAAAGTGAAAGTGCTTTTGGTAAGTCTTGATTTTCCCGATAAAATTGAAACGCAAGTAGTGCCTTTCATGAAAAATAATAATATTAAATCCGAAGTGGTCTTGTTGGACGATGCAGATGCTAACAGTTGGATTCCGAAAGTTTCGCCAGAATGGAGCGGTGCAATTCCAGCGACGATTATTTACAAAAAAGAGAACCGAAAATTTTACGAGCGGTCGTTTACTTTTGAGGAACTTGAGAGTGAATTAAAAATATTTCTATAAATATACATACTATGAAAACTAAAAACATTTTTATCGGTTTGTCATTATTAGCTATTGCAATCATCACTTTGGGTAGTTGCAAAAACGAACAACGCAAAGTCAATGATGAAGTTGCAATTAATGAAAGTTCAACAAAAACAATTCTTGAAAAGCCTGTTTTAAAAGGCTACGCTATTGGCGACGAAGCAACTGATTTTAAACTGAAAGATGTGAACGGTAAAATGGTCTCGCTTTCTGATTATAAAGATGCAAAAGGATTTATTGTGATTTTTACCTGCAACACCTGTCCGTTTGCAGTTGCAAGTGAAGAAAGGATTGTTGCTTTGGATAAGGAATTCAAACCGAAAGGCTATCCCGTGATTGCCATAAATCCAAACAATCCAGAGGTTCAGCCAGACGACACATTCGTGTTGATGCAGGAAAAAGCAAAAGAAGCTGGTTTTACTTTCCCATATCTATTTGATGAAAGTCAAACGGTTTATGCAAAATATGGTGCTACCAAAACGCCACATGTTTATTTGCTTCAAAAGGAAGATGGAAAAAATATAGTGAAATACATTGGCGCCATTGATGATAATGTGCGTAATGCTTCTGCAGTGAAAGATCGATTTTTGGCAAATGCGGTGAATGAACTTTTGGAAGGAAAAGAAATAACAGTGAAAGAAACTAAAGCTATTGGTTGTTCTGTGAAGCAGTAAAAAAATCAGAAAATTAATTTAAAAACCGAAAACGTTTTGTTTTCGGTTTTTTTATGAATAAACCCTTCGCATTTATTATTTTTACAAAAAAATTTAGATATGGCAGACTTGACCCAACAGCAGTGGCGCGAAAAATTAGAAAAAGATACAAATGCTATTATTTTAGATGTGCGCACCGATGCTGAATTTGACGAAGGTTACATTCCAGGGGCTTTGCATATGGACGTTCAGAATACCGCTCAGTTTTATGAAAAAGCCAAAGGTTTAGACACTTCAAAAAATTATTATATCTATTGTCGTTCTGGAGGTAGAAGTGGGTATGCTTGCGCATTATTCAATTCCTTGGGAATAAAAAACACTTACAATCTTATGGGTGGAATTATGGAATGGCAAGGCGAAACAATTAATTAAAAATCATAAAAAAAATGAAAAAACTATCGATACTTTTTGGACTTACTGTTATCCTTTTTTTTACAGCTTGTAAAGATAAAAGTGTAGCTCAGCAAATAAATGTTTTGACTCCGCAAGAGTTTCATGATGCATTGGCAGGCAAGAAGGATGCTCAATTGGTTGATGTTCGCACTCCTGAAGAATTTGCAGAAGGACATCTTGAAAATGCCCAAAACATCAATGTTTTGGAAACCAATTTTATTACCGAAGCAGAAAAATTGAATCTAGAGAAACCTATTTATATTTATTGCCGAAGCGGGAAAAGAAGTGCCAAAGCAGCCTTGATTCTAAAAGATGTTGGCTTTAAGGAAATCTATGATATGAAAGGTGGTTACCTGCATTGGGAAGAGGAAGGTCTTCAATCAAAGAATTAGGTTTAATCTCCCAAAAATTTAATTCCTAGCGAAATTATATTTGCACTTAAACCGGTATCTCGTTTATAATTGGCATACTTTAGGTCAATACTTTTGAGTCCAAAATTGAATAGGTGGAACTTCGTGAAAATATCTGTATAGTTTACCCCAAAACCAAACTGGTTGGCACTAAACTTTGACAAATCATAATCTGAAGTATAAAATTCATAGGTAGATAATGCCACATCATAGGGATAAAAATAATCTGCTGCGGTTTGGCTGTAATAGCGATAGCTAGGATACAATGTAAATTTATCAGCGATTTTTATAGGTATTTCAATGCTTGCCGTATTTGATTTTATCCCCCAATCATCAGTGTAGTAGCGATAGTAGGTGCGTACTGTAAATGTTTCATTTAAAAAATAATTGAAACGAATTCCGATAGGGATTTTTAGTCTGGAACTTGGAAGCCTTTCAATATCATCAGCCAAATGAAATACATTTTTATTGCTTGTTGATGTATAATTAGGGATACTTTCTGGATTGCCAATATAATAGTTAGGAATATCAGCAAAATAGACACGTTGCATAGGGTTTGCCAACCAACCTTGTTGCTTAACAACATCAAGAAATATAGAAAATTGTGCGTTTTTACTTAAAATTTGCGAAAGACTAAATGATGCCGAATAAGAATTTCTTGATTTATTATTGATTAAACCAAAACCATTAATTGGATGCCAATTTGTACTTTCATTTCCGTTTTGATCCCAAATGGTTACTCCATTAAAAAAACCAGAATTTAAGTTTCCATTTACCTCTTCGTAAGATTTTAATTCTGTGGGATATACCGGTTTCCAGGTGTCCAAATAAACCTTGGCACTAAAACCTAGTGTTGTGTTTTTTTCGTTTAAAAGCTTTGTAAGGCCACCACCAAAACCAACGGAGGAATAGTCAAATTCATTGGCAAATGATATATCTGCGTTCCAAATTGTATTTCTATTATCTGAACTGTGTGAATAATCAGCATTCAAACCCGCCCAAGTATCTTGTCTTGAGGCTCCCGATGATGCTACCCAAGGACTGCCTATTGGCCCACTGTAAACATTAGTTTTATCATCATCGCCACCGCCACCACCGCCCGATGAAGCTCCAGAAGACGAACCTTGTCTAATATCAAAAGGATTTAAATTACTGGAAGAAGCTGATGTATAGGTTGAAATTCCTGCATCTACCGTTAAAACGTCATCATCATTTAAGGGAATGGTTACTACTATTGTTGGTGTAAAATCTGTTATATGCTCATCACCAATTCCTCCTGTAACCGCTGCGTTTTCGCCATTTTGCACATAATAGCTGGTTAAAAAATCTACTTCGGTGTTTTCTAAAACACGTTTTTTATAAACAGAGGTAGAATCCTTCTGTGCAGCCATTCTTCCGAAGAAAGAAATTGCAGCGATGAAACATATTTTTTTCATAATCCTTTATTTTTTATTTTCATCAGTTACAGCCACAGCCTCCACCAGATTTTCCGCCATTGGCGCCCGAGGCTCCTTCTCTATATACCTGAAAATTGGTTTCAAACTTGTCCACTTTTTTTTGGCTCAAAGCCATATCTGGATCGTTCAGGTTTACTTTTTCATATTCCTTAACTACAGTGCAGGAGCTAAAGGATGTTATAAGAATCACAATAAACAATGCTTTTTGTATCATTTTTCTAATTCGTTTAATTCAATATTCCTTGAAGTAATAATTTTATTGTCCTTATCAACAATGATGCATTCTACGCCGTGAAGCTGGTTTACGAAATCCATCCCGGTATCCACACCCATAACAAAAATGGAGGTTGCAAGAGCGTCTGCCAATTCCGCGGTATTTGTAAAAATGGTGGCGCTTAAAATACCCGTGCTGGGATATCCAGTTCGGGGGTCTATGATGTGGGAGTATAACACACCATTAAAGGTTACATATTTTTCATAATTGCCCGAGGTTACCACTGCGCTGTTGTGTATGGGCATCCAGGAAAAGACCTTTTCCTTATTCAAGGGGTTTACAATAGCAACCATCCAGTCTTTGCCATCAGGTTGGGTTCCCCAGGCATCCAGATCTCCAGAGGCATTTATAATTCCAGCTGTTACTCCCTCGCTTTGCAATAACGCCTTGGACTTATCTGCCGCATACCCTTTGCCAATAGCGCCAAAACCTATTTTCATACCAGGTAGTTTTAAGAATACCGAATGGTCATTTTTGTTTAGAATAATATTTTGGTAGCCAACTTTTGAAACAGATTGTTTTATTTCCTCTTCGGAAGGCATTTTGGTCATACTACCGTCAAAATGCCAAACCTTGTCCATGGATGCAAAGCTAATGTCAAAAGCACCTTCGGTCAATTTTGAAATTTTCAGGCATCGTTCTATCAATTGGAATAGTTCATCGTCAACCACTACGGGCTTTACACCCGCATTTCTGTTTATTTCTGAGGTCTGCGAGTTCGGATCCCAAGAAGAAATCAGTTTCTCGATTCTTGAAATTTCACCTACCGCCATGTCTATGTATGTATTTCCTTCTTTGGGGTTTTGGCCAACTACTGTAATATCAAAGCGGCTACCCATTAACTTAAGGGTACGGGTGTAAACTTGTTGCGAAAACAGTGTGTTTGCAAAAAGTAGGGTAACAAGAATAAAGAGGGCTTTTTTCAAATTATTTTATAAAAGATTCAAGATGATGAATGTATGCGTCTGGTGTAGTTTTTTCATATCCAGTTTCTCCTAAAACATTGCCGTTTTTGTCAAGAACTACCACAAAGGGAAAAAAGCCCTGTTTGTTGTATTTTTCAGCAAGTTCTTTATTTTTTTGCTGTTGTGAATCGGGAAGAGCGTTCACTTTTTTACGCGGAAAATCTGCCAATAGCATTACAAAATGTTCTTTTGAATAATTTTTGAAGGTATTGGTGCTCCATATCTCGCGATTCAGCTTAATACAGGGTGCACACCAGTCACTTCCTTGGAAAACAAGGACAATGGGACGGTTTTCTTCTAAAGCTATTTTTTTTGCAGTATCAAGATCGGTTTGCCATTCTTGGGCGGAAACTGTTTGAAAGAAAGAAATTAGAACAAATGATACCAGTATTTTTTTCATTGCGGGAACTTAAATATTTATTTTAAACGTTTTAGTGCACTATTTATTTTTCGTCAACGTAATTAAAAAACTTACATCCCTAAAAGTATTTTTCCCACTTTAAATTCCCTTAAATTTGCACTCTAAATTTTCGTCAATTGGCAAAACAGATTACAGATACCATCATAATGATTCGCCCGGTTGCGTTCCGGATGAACGAGCAAACGGCGGTCAATAATTTTTTTCAGGAAGACTTAGCCCTTAAAAATGCCGAAATCAATACTAAAGCACAAGAAGAATTTGATGCCTTCGTACAAAAGTTGAGAGCAGTGGGGGTGAATGTGATTGTTGAAAATGATGATTTAAGGATGGACACGCCGGATTCCATTTTTCCAAATAACTGGATCAGTTTTCACGAAAATGGCGATATTGGCCTTTATCCAATGTTTGCTGAAAACCGCCGTCGCGAAAGGCGTGAGGAAGTTTTGATACGCTTGGAAAGTGAAGGTTTTGTCATTAACAACGTATACGATTACACCCCAGCTGAAGACGA
>JAGQYZ010000068.1:0-6094 GCA_020435865.1 Aequorivita sp.
TCAAGGCGCCATCTTCAAACTCATAGGTATCGTTAAATGCACTTTGGTTAAGCAATAATTCAATTTCATTGGCTGCCAATGATTCTGGGGAAATCAATTCGTCAATTCCAAATTTTGCAAAGCCCACCTCGTCCTTTCTATCAATAAATTCGGTGTTGGAAATTCGAGCAATCGTACGTTTGGCTCCTAATTGTTTTGCAAGCACACAAACTGTAATATTAGTAGTTTCACTAGAAGTTACACCAATTACAAGATCGGTTTCCTTCACTTGTGAATCCTGAAGCACAGCAATGGAAGTGGCATCACCCCGAACCACACGTATGTCCAAATGTGTATCGGCGTGAGCCAACGATTCACGATTTGTATCAATAAGGGTAATGTCCTGTGACTCAAAGGAAAGTAATTTTGCAAGGTGGAAACCCACTTCACCAGAACCGGCAATGATAATCTTCATTAAACTACTATTTTAGGCTTTAAAATAAACATTGGCAAAGATATAGAAATAAAAGCCATTGGTGGAGAAATCATTTTTTCAGAGTAAGTTTCCGTTAATATCTGAATCTTAAACAAAGTTGACAACACGTCTTAAAAAATATGTAGTTTTGCAATCGCAATTTTATGGAAAAGAAAATAACACCTTATAAAGATTCTTCGGAAGGAAAAAAGAAACAGGTTGAACAAATGTTCGATACAATTTCCGAAAATTACGACGGTTTAAACCGTATTATCTCCTTAGGTTCTGATATTAAATGGCGAAAAAAGGTCATTAAAATGGTTGCTGATGAAAATCCGAGAACCATTCTTGACATAGCAACTGGAACAGGCGATCTTGCCATTCAATTTGCCGAAAAAACTTCCGCTGAAAAAATTGTAGGTTTAGATCTTTCTGAAGGTATGCTTTCTGTAGCCCGCAAAAAAGTTTCTGGAAAACCTATTTCTGAAAAAATTGAATTTGTGCAAGCAGATTCTGAAGCCTTACCGTTTGAAGACAATACTTTTGATGCCATCACTGTTTCTTTCGGAATTAGAAACTTTGAAAACCTCGAAAAAGGACTTTCGGAAATTCTTCGTGTGCTAAAAAAGGGTGGAGTTTTTGTAGTTTTGGAAACTTCTGTTCCAACAAAATTTCCTTTTAAACAAGGATACCATTTTTATTCAAAAACTATTTTACCACTTGTAGGTAAAATGTTTTCAAAAGACAAAGTTGCCTACAAATATTTAAGTGAAAGCGCTTCTATGTTCCCTCACGGTGAAAAGCTCAACAATATTTTACGCAAAATTGGGTTTAATGAAGTGAAAAATAAACCACAAACTTTCGGAGTGGCAACAATCTATAATGCTACAAAATAATTTATGAAGAAGCTATTTTTTGTACTGGCCGTTTTATTTATTGCAAACAGTGCTCACGCACAGTGGTTTTTTAACAAAGAGCGCTTAGCCAATTTGGAAAATTTTGACAAAAAACGTTTGTCATGGGGTTACTTTTTGGGGTTCAATAGTTATGATTTTAAATTTGACTACAAAAAGCAATATCAAGACGACAATACAGACATTCAAGTGGAGCGCTCTGCAGGCTTCAATGTTGGACTTATTGGAGATTTGCGCTTCAACGATTATTTAAACCTAAGACTGGAACCAGGTCTGTATTTTACGCAGCGAAACCTTACTTTTTCAGGCTTTGAGGATCGGAAGGATTATCTGCGAGAGGTAAAATCAACATACATTCATATTCCACTTTTACTGAAAGTTTCAACAAAAAGGCTAAACAATATAAAACCGTTTGTTGTTGGTGGTATTTCCACATCTATTAATCTTTCCAGCAACGAAAAAAACCCTGAGGACAATGAGCAGGGAAAATTTCGGATGACAAAGAGTACCAATTATTACGAACTTGGTTTTGGCATTGATTTCTATCTATATTACTTCAAATTTACACCTTCCATCCGCGGTGTGTTTGCTATGAGCAATGAATTGGTTCCAGATGACGACCCAAATAGCCCTTGGACCGGAAATATTGATAAGTTATCAACTCGTGGAATTTTCGTAAATTTTACTTTTCAATAGATCTTCTGAATTCGCTTAAAAGAATAGCCGCGGCAGTGGCCACATTAAGACTTTCTGTTTTTTGGGTTTTTCCGAAACGGGGAATGGTTATTCTGTGAGTTATCTTTTGAATTATAGCTTCTGAAACACCATTCGCTTCATTACCCAATATTACAACTCCATCTTTGGGAAATTTTTCTGAATAAACATTTTTTCCATCCATAAAACCTCCATAAATGGGCAATTTTGTTTTGCTTAAAAATTCTGAAAGTGATAAATAATGAACCTGCACCCGCGCCAATGAACCCATGGTTGCCTGCACTACTTTTGGGTTAAAACAATCCGCTGTATCTTCAGAACATAGCAATTGCTGTACACCAAACCAATCGCAAAGCCGAATGATTGTTCCCAAATTTCCAGGATCGCGTACGGCGTCCAAAGCAATTATCAAACCCGAATCTTGCAAAGGTTTGGGTTTTGGTATTTCAAAAAGAGCCACAGAAGTGTTTGCAGTTTTTAAAAAACTTATTTTCTTTAGTTCAGCATCAGTTACCTGAAAATGATTTTTAGCAACATTTTCAGGAGGATCGGTTGAAAAAAGTGATTGAAGTACAAAACCTTCATTCAGCAATTCAGCAATAACTTTAGGGCCCTCGGCTACAAAAAGACCTGTTTGTTCACGGTACTTTTTCTGTTGAAGACTCGTTATTAATTTTGTTTGACTTTTGCTGACCAAAATATAGTATTTTTGAATTTGAATTAAAACACACACTTGAAGCGCGATCTAACAAAAATATCACTATTTATAGTATTAATCAGCTTGTTTTTTTCTTGTAATGCTGTAAAACTTGTCCCCGAAGGAAAATATTTGCTTACAGAAAACACAATTCTAGTTGATAGTGTAGAAACAAAAGATGCTGGTGTGTACAGCCAATTAGCACAAAAACCCAACCCTACCATTCCATTGGTGGGTATTCCTTTTGGATTGCATATTTATAATCTTGCAGATCCGCAACCAGATTCCACATATTATAAATGGCTTCATAAAAACCCAAAACGAGAAGAGCGGCTTATTCGCTTTTTGTCAAAAAAACAAGTGGACCAGATAGATAGTAGTTATGTGGGCTTCAACAAATGGTTACAAAAATCTGGAGATGCCCCCGTAATTATAAACGAAGATCGAACTAAAAAAAGTTTGGATCGCTTGAAGCGTTGGTATGCAAGCTATGGTTATTTTAATGATGAAGTGGATTATAAAATTAACCCTAGTGAAAAGAAAAACAAAAGAGCTTCAATTACCTATTTTGTTAAAAAGCACCAACCTTATTTTGTAGGCGATTCCATTTTAGAAAAAATAAGCTCGCCCATTGTTGATTCTTTGTTTCAACTTACAAAAGCTAAATCGTTCATTGTTCCTGGAAAACAATATGAGGCTAATGATTTTGTAAACGAACGTGACCGACTTACTATTTTATTCAGAAATTCTGGATTATATCATTTTGACCAGGATTACGTTGGTTTTGAGGCTGACACCGTCAATACGGACCATAAGGCCAATATTACCTATATTATTCCCGACAGGGAAATTACAGAAGGAGACAGCACGCGCACAGTTCCATTTAAGGTACATACCATTAACGAAGTTAGGATTGTTACAGATTATTCATACGAAAACAGAAATAAAAGTTTCCAAGATTCATTGAGCTTTATGGGATACAAACTTTTCAGTTATGGCAAAATGCGTTATCGTCCCAAAGCCATTACTTCTGCCATCTCGATCAATCCTGGAAAAATTTTTAAAGATATTGACAGAACATTAACCTATAACCAAATTGGCGATCTGCGAATTTTTAAATATCCAAATATCAGTTATGCAGAAGTAGCCACAGACACTACTGGGAAACTATTAAATTCAACCATTTTGTTAAGCCCGCGCGATCGTTTTACATTGGGAGTTGATTTTGACGCATACACATCAACAATTCAGCAATTTGGTATCAGTTTTAGTGGCAATATGACTTTTAGGAATATTTTTCGAGGTGCGGAAATTCTAGAAATTTCGGGCCGTGGAAGTTTAGGTTCCTCAAAAGATGCAGCCGATAGTGAGAGCAAATTTTTCAATATTTCAGAATTTGGTGCTGATGTAAAGCTCACGTTCCCAAGGATCCTTTTTCCTTTAAAAACTGAGAAACTTATTCCGAAGTATATGTCGCCTTCTACTAGTGTCAGTTTTGGCTATAGTGTACAAAACAATATTGGGCTGGATAGGCAGACTTCCAATGCCGTTTATAATTATAGATGGAAACCTTCAAAAATACTCACCTATCAGGTAGATTTGATGAACCTACAATTTGTAAGGAACCTAAATCCGGAAAATTACTTCAATGTTTACAAAAGTTCCTATTCTATTTTGAATGATATAGCGAGGGGGCTAGATTATGAATTTAACAATCCATCCTCCGATCCTTATTTAGAAATTCCAAATGAAACAAATACGTTTATTTCCGATGTTCTAAATAGAGGGATTTATGCTAATTCTGAAACCTACCAAGAAGTCTTGAGTATCTATGAGCGTCAAGTAAGACTTAGTGAGAACAACCTTATTTTTGCTTCAAATGTAACAATGACACGGGACACCCGTGAAGGCTTAAATGATAATAGTTTTTCACGCTTACGTTTAAAATTGGAATCTGCCGGCAACTTACTATCTGGTATTTCGAGTCTTGTAGGGCTTACAAAGAACGCCGATGGAAATAATGAAATATTGGGAATTGTTTATTCTCAGTATGCAAAAGTAGAAGCGGAATATATTAAACATTGGGATTTAAACGGAAAAAACATATTAGCTTTTCGTGCTTTTGGCGGTATTGCAATTCCCTATGGCAATAGCAACAGCATACCCTTCACTAGAAGCTATTTTGGAGGAGGTACAAACGACAACCGTGGGTGGAGAGCCTACGACCTTGGACCTGGGAGCAGTGGAAGTGTTTTGGATTTTAATGATGCAAACTTCAAACTTGCTTTTAATGCGGAATATCGATATACCCTTTTGGGAGATTTAAAAGGAGCATTTTTTGTTGATGCTGGCAACATTTGGGATGTGTTGGACGACGTTAATACTCCATCATTTAAGTTTGAAGGAATTAAAGATCTAAAAGAAATTGCGGTAGCATCTGGGTTTGGTCTGCGCTATGATTTTGGGTTTTTTGTATTTCGTTTTGATGTTGGTTTCAAAACCCACAACCCCGGAAGGCCTTTAGGCGAGCGCTGGTTTAAAGACTATAATTTCTCAAAAGCTGTTTACAACATAGGTATCAACTATCCCTTCTAAACCATTAAAATTTGTTATTTTTGCTTGCTAAACACATTTGAATATGAGTCACGGAATTAAGCCCGGGGTAGCCACGGGAAAAGAAGTTCAAAAAATACATCAATACGCCAAAGAAAAAGGCTTTGCTATGCCTGCTGTGAATGTTGTGGGGTCTGATAGTGTTAATGCTGTTATGGAAACTGCAGCTGCACTCAATGCCCCAGTAATCATTCAATTTTCAAATGGCGGAGCACATTTTAATGCTGGAAAAGGGCTTTCTAATGAAAACGAGAAAGCTGCAATAGCTGGTGGCGTGGCCGGTGCAAAACATATCCACGAACTGGCAAAAGTTTATGGCGCTACCGTTATTCTTCACACAGACCATTGTGCTAAAAAATTACTTCCGTGGATTGACGGTTTGCTAGATGCTGGTGAAAAATTCTACAATGAAACTGGAAAACCACTATACAGCTCACATATGATAGATCTTTCCGAAGAGCCTATTGAAGAAAATATTGAAATTTGCAAACGCTATTTAGAGCGTATGAGCAAAATAGGAATGACCCTAGAAATAGAGCTGGGTATTACTGGTGGCGAAGAAGACGGCGTAGATAACACCGATGTTGATTCCTCAAAATTATATACCCAACCAGAAGAAGTTGCATATGCTTACGAAGAGCTTTCAAAAATAAGCGATCAGTTTACTATTGCTGCTGCCTTTGGTAATGTACACGGAGTTTA
>JAGQYZ010000068.1:6162-10081 GCA_020435865.1 Aequorivita sp.
ATTCAGAAAAAATTCAACACGGGCCATAATCCAATTGATTTTGTATTTCACGGTGGAAGTGGTTCTACATTGGAGGAAATTCGTGAAGCAATTGGATATGGAGTAATTAAAATGAATATTGATACTGATATGCAATTCGCCTTTACCGAAGGCGTTCGCGATTATATGATTAATAATCTAGCATATCTGAAAACCCAAATAGGAAACCCGGAAGGAGAAGAACTTCCAAATAAAAAATATTACGACCCTAGAAAATGGCTGCGTGAAGGCGAAATCACATTCAAGAAAAGACTGGAACAGGCTTTTAAAGACCTAAACAACGTTAATACGTTATAAAAACAACAAAAACCTCCCCCTATGCCTTGGTTTAAAAGAACAAAAAAAGGGATACAAACCCCAACCGAAGAGAAAAAAGATGTGCCAAAAGGACTGTGGTACAAATCTCCCACAGGAAAAATTGTAGATAGCGAGCAGCTTGAAAAGAATTTTTATGTAAGCCCCGAAGATGGCTACCACGTACGAATTGGAAGCAAAGAATATTTCGAAATCCTTTTTGACGACAACAAATTTAAAGAGCTCGATAAAAACCTTACATCTCAAGATACTTTAAAGTTTGAGGATAAAAAGAAATATACAGACAGGTTAAAGGAAGCCCAGGATAAAACAGGGCTTAAAGATGCTATTCGTTGTGCTGTTGGGAAATCTATGGGTGCAGACTTAGTTGTGGCTTGTATGGACTTCAGCTTTATTGGTGGTTCCATGGGAAGCGTTGTGGGAGAAAAAATTGCACGCGCTGCCGATTATTCTCTTAAAAAGAAAATTCCTTTATTGATTATTTCAAAAAGTGGTGGTGCCCGTATGATGGAGGCTGCACTTTCCTTGATGCAACTTGCAAAAACAAGTGTAAAACTTGCTCAATTGAGCGATGCTGGAATTCCTTATATTTCATTATGCACAGACCCAACCACGGGAGGAACAACCGCCTCGTTTGCAATGCTCGGCGATATAAATATTAGTGAGCCTGGTGCTTTGATTGGTTTTGCAGGACCACGTGTTGTTCGTGATACCACTGGAAAGGAACTGCCTGAAGGTTTCCAAACAGCCGAATTTGTCTTGGAACACGGTTTTCTAGATTTTATAACGCACCGTAAAGATTTAAAACGCAAAATAAACTTGTATCTTGATTTGGTTTTGAACAGACCTCTTCGAGAAAAAACTGCATAAAAAAAAGCTGCTCATATTGAGCAGCTTTTTTTATGATTAATAATCCAAAATCAATTCATTGTAAAAGGATACTCATTGCCGTTGTAAATAAACACAGCTTGATTATCACAGTCTCCATTACCAAAATCAATAGCAGCGGTTACACCATCTTGGGAAACTTCGAGCCTACCAGCAACAACATAAGGACAAGCGGTTTTATAAACAAGTGTTTCGGTAACTAGTCCGCTTCGCTCAAAACCATTGGTAAATTCAGTTTGCCAATTTCCTGTTATATGATACACATTGTCAAACCAAGTTCCAGAGCCAACGCCTTCCACCCATTCAGAAATACGAGTTCCATTTCTGGTGCCCGTAACAGTAGTGTTGGGGAAACTTACTGTTATACTTTCGGTAACTGTAGATTGCGGGTTGTCGTTTTGATTGGCTATTTCATATAAAATACTTCCACCACCACTTACGCCGTTTCCATTGATAACAAAATTCTGAAAGGTGTAATTAACGGTATATGTTCCAGAAACCAAAGGCCCATATTCCAAAAGAATACTTCCGGAAACCACGTTGCCATTGTTTAACGTACAGGAAGCGCCAAAATCTAATAAAATGGTAAACACATTTCCTTGAGTTCCAACTGTAATGGTGGTACAATTTGGGAAGAGGGAAGTTTGTGTGATACCGCGACCACCGGTTTCGTTTTCCACAAAAGCCTGTTGTATAATATTTAAGGTACCTTCGGAGACATTATCTGTTTTTGCAGCTCTCATAGAATTGTCTGAAGAAAAATTAACTTCTTCTGAAGTAGTATTTTCGTCTTTTATACAACTTGTAAACAAGAAGATGCCCATCGCAAAAAATGTAACAATTAATCTAAAAGGGGTGATTTTCATAAATTTAAAGGTTTAGGGTTTAGATATCTATAACGCTAAAAAAGCAAATTTGATATATTTTAAGTTAATTTTTATTTTAAACTCATCAATTTAAATATCGATTTTGTACTTTTGCAGCCTTGATTATCAAAACGGTAGTCAGTACATAATAATCATTTTAATAATATTTGCATGTATTTATCACAAGAAGAGAAAGAAAAAATCTTCGCAAAACACGGAAAGTCTAAAACTGACACTGGTTCAGCAGAAGGACAGATTGCGTTATTTACCTATCGCATTGAGCATTTAACAAAACACCTTAAAGCAAACCACAAGGACTACAATACTGAACGTTCTTTGGTAATGTTAGTAGGTAAAAGACGGGCATTGTTGGATTATCTTATGAAAAAAGATATTCTTCGTTACCGTGCTATCGTTAAAGAATTAGGATTACGTAAGTAATATTTTTAAAGGGCTCTACGAGCCCTTTTTATTTTTTATTGTTATTTTTATAGTTCAGATTTTATTCTGAAAACACAGAAAAGCTACCCTTAAGTTTTTCATTGGTCAAACCACAACAACACAACAACGCGCGACTGATAAACAGTCGTTGACCATTTTTAACCGTGCGCCCTTGGCGTACAAAATGAAAAACAAATGATACCTAAAGTATTTAGAGAGGTCATAGACCTTGGTGATGGACGTGAAATTTCCATCGAAACCGGAAAATTGGCAAAACAGGCCCACGGCTCAGTTGTTGTGCAATCCGGAAAATGTATGCTGCTTTGTACTGTAGTTTCTAACTACAAGCAAAGCGACGTTGATTTTCTACCTTTAACTGTAGATTATCGTGAAAAATTTGCTGCTTCAGGCCGTTACCCAGGTGGTTTCTTTAAAAGAGAAGCTAGACCAAGTGATGGTGAAGTATTGACAATGCGTTTGGTGGACCGCGTTCTGCGCCCACTTTTCCCAAAAGATTATCACGCTGAAACACAGGTGATGATCCAATTGATGAGCCATGACGATGATGTAATGCCCGATGCTATGGCAGGCTTGGCGGCTTCTGCTGCTATTCAGCTTTCAGATTTTCCTTTTGAATGTGCTATTTCTGAAGCCCGTGTAGGAAGAATCAATGGCGAATTCATAATAAACCCCTCAAGAGCACAATTGGAAGAATCAGACATCGATATGGTGATTGGTGCTTCCGCAGATTCTGTGATGATGGTTGAAGGCGAAATGAAAGAGATTTCAGAAGAAGAAATGGTTGAAGCCATTAAATTCGCTCACGAACACATCAAAAAACAATGCGAGGCGCAACTTAGATTGGCTGAGGCGTTTGGCAAAAAAGAAGTGCGTGAATACGAAGCAGAACGCGAAGATGCTGATCTAGCAAAGAAAATTCACGACATGGCGTACGACAAGGTTTACGCAGTTGCGAAAGCCGGATCTGCAAAACACGAAAGAAGTGCAGCTTTCTCGGAAATTAAAGAAGAAATAAAAGCCACATTTTCTGAAGAGGAACTGGCTGATTATGGCGATTTAGTTTCAAAATATTATAGTAAAGCAGAAAAAGCTGCCGTTCGGGATCTTACCTTAAATGAAGGTTTACGATTGGACGGAAGGAAAACCACAGACATTCGCCCAATTTGGTGCGAGGTTGATTATCTACCGTCTACGCACGGTTCAGCTATTTTCACACGTGGGGAAACCCAAGCTTTGGCAACCGTTACTTTGGGAACTTCTCGTGAAGCAAACCAAATTGATATGCCATCATTTGAAGGCGAAGAAACTTTTTACCTTCACTACAACTTCCCACCTTTCTCAACTGGTGA
>JAGQYZ010000068.1:10186-11052 GCA_020435865.1 Aequorivita sp.
TCAGAAGTTTTGGAATCTAACGGTTCTTCTTCTATGGCAACGGTTTGTAGTGGAACAATGGCGCTGATGGATGCTGGAGTTCAATTGAAGAAACCTGTTTCCGGGATTGCAATGGGATTGATTTCTGATGGTGAAACAGGAAAATACGCAGTTCTTTCAGACATTTTGGGTGATGAAGATCACTTGGGCGATATGGACTTTAAAGTAACCGGAACGGCTGACGGAATCACTGCTTGTCAGATGGACATTAAAGTAAAAGGTCTTTCGTATGAAATTTTGGTAAATGCTCTTAAACAAGCTGCTGCCGGAAGACTTCATATACTTGAAAAACTGACCGATACTATTGCAAAACCAAATGCAGATGTGAAACCTCACGCTCCAAAAATGGTTACTGTTACTATTCCGAACGAATACATAGGTGCATTGATTGGGCCTGGTGGAAAAGTAATTCAAGAACTTCAAAAAGCTACTAAAACTACCATTGTTATCAATGAAGATCCTGTTACTGAAGAAGGTATCGTGGAAATTCTTGGAACAAACCAAGAAGGTATTGATGCAGTATTAGCGAAGATTGATTCACTTACTTTTAAACCGGAAGTAGGCAGCGTTTACGAAGTAAAGGTAATCAAGATGCTCGATTTTGGTGCCGTTGTGGAATACACCGACGCCCCAGGAAATGAGACCCTGCTTCACGTAAGTGAACTTGCTTGGGAACGCACCGAAAACGTAACTGATGTGGTAAATATGGGTGATGTTTTTGATGTGAAATTCATTGGTTTCGATCCAAGAACGAAGAAGGATAAAGTTTCCAGAAAAGCGTTATTGCCAAAACCGGAAGGTTATAAGGAACGTCCACCCCGTGATGA
>JAGQYZ010000069.1:0-5310 GCA_020435865.1 Aequorivita sp.
GCTGTGAAAGGAAACGCTGTACACGGCGTGCACGTCCTACTGCCAATTTATCTTCTTCAGAAAGTTCTTCCATCCCAAGAATCGCGATAATATCTTGTAATTCTTTATAACGTTGTAAAAGCTCTTTTACTCTTTGTGCGCAAGCATAGTGCTCTTTTCCAAGAATTGATTCGGTAAGAATTCTAGAAGTAGAATCCAATGGATCAACTGCAGGATAAATACCAAGCTCAGCAATTTTACGTGAAAGTACGGTTGTAGCATCCAAGTGGGCAAAGGTTGTTGCCGGTGCTGGATCCGTAAGGTCATCCGCAGGTACGTAAACCGCCTGTACAGAGGTAATAGAACCTCTTTTTGTTGAAGTAATACGCTCTTGCATCGCACCCATCTCTGTTGCCAAAGTTGGTTGGTAACCCACCGCTGAAGGCATACGCCCAAGAAGTGCAGAAACCTCAGAACCTGCTTGCGTAAAACGGAAAATGTTATCTACGAAGAAAAGTACATCTTTCCCTTGTCCTTCGCCAGCTCCGTCACGGAAATACTCAGCAATGGTAAGACCGGAAAGTGCCACACGTGCACGTGCCCCAGGTGGCTCGTTCATCTGTCCGAAAACGAAAGTAGCTTTCGATTCTTTCATTGCAGTTTTGTCAACTTTTGAAAGATCCCATCCACCATTTTCCATAGAGTGCATAAAGTCATCTCCGTATTTTATAATACCAGATTCAAGCATTTCGCGAAGCAAATCGTTCCCTTCACGAGTACGTTCACCTACACCAGCGAATACTGAAAGACCACCGTGACCTTTTGCAATATTGTTAATCAACTCCTGAATAAGTACCGTTTTACCAACACCAGCACCGCCGAAAAGACCAATTTTACCACCCTTTGCATAAGGCTCAATAAGGTCAATTACTTTAATACCTGTGAAAAGAACTTCGGTAGAAGTTGAAAGATCTTCAAATTTTGGAGCTTCACGGTGAATTGGAAGACCTTTATCGCCAGCTTTTGGCAAGTTTCCGATACCGTCGATAGCATCACCAATTACGTTGAAAAGTCGGCCGTAAATATCATCGCCGATTGGCATTTGTATTGGTGCTCCAGTAGCAACAGCATCTACACCACGGCTTAAACCGTCAGTAGAATCCATTGATATGGTACGCACCATGCTTTCACCAATGTGAGATTGAACTTCAAGGATTAAAAGGTTTCCGTTGTTGTTAACCTCCAACGAGTCGTATATTTTTGGAAGTTCCGATCCGCTATCAAACGCAACGTCAACTACCGGGCCAATAATCTGTGCAACTTTTCCTATGCTTTGTGACATGAGTAACTGTTTATTTTTTAGTTATCTAAGGGCAAAAAAATCACCCTTGTTTTGAACGGTGCAAAGATAGTTTTTTCTGAATGAAATTTGCAACCCCAATCTTTAAAAAATTGAAGATTTTTTGGGAAGGAGCTCACAGGTATTCAAAACCTGTGAGGTTTAATAAAATCAAAGCTTTTCACACAAACCGCGAACCTCTTTAGAAAAGAGGGCAATAATTCTTTTTTGAAGTTTATCGTCTTTAGAAATACTACGTCCATCAATTTCAACAACTGGGGTGAGTTCGCCCATCGTTCCTGTTGCGAAAACGCCATCGGCATTGTAGAATTGCGAAAGCGTAATATCTGCCTCAATAATTTCTATATTGTGTTTTTGGCACATTTCCATCACAGAGTTTCGAGTGATTCCCGGTAAGCAAGCGTGGCCGAATGGAGTAAAAACTTTTCCTTTTTTCACCATAAAAAGGTTGCTCCCGTTCAATTCGGCTATAAAACCACGATCGTCTAACATTAGTCCGGCGTCTTTTCCAGCCACATTCGCCTGTATTTTTGCAATTATATTATTGAGCAAATTATTATGATGTATTTTACTGTCCAAAAATTGTGGAGAATTTCGCCGTTGACTGGTGCTTATCACTTTTATTCCGTGATTATTATCGTAAACCAACGGTTTCCATTCTGCCAATACTATTAAACAGGAACCATTTTGGTTTAGGCGTGGATCCATTCCGCTAGTTATTTTTTCACCGCGCGTTAATGTTAAACGGATATGTGTATCGTCTGTCATTCCGTTAGCATCGAGGGTTTGCTTAATTGCTTTTTTTATGAATTCCTTAGAAGGAATATCTACAAATGCCAAAGTCTTTGCAGATTCATGAAGTCTTGTCAAATGTTTATCTAAACAAACCACACCTTCAGGATATACTCGTAAACCTTCCCAAACGGCATCGCCACCTTGCACAGAACTGTCAAAAACCGAAATTTTTGCTTCGCTTCTAGGGTATAATTTATCTTTAATAAAAACTTGGATGTTGTCGTTTTTGGTGTTGGATTTTTGAAGCATATTAATCGTTGGTTAAAATGTTATTTTTTAAAGTTTCGTAATATGGAAGCGCTTCCTTCAGTAAAGAATCCAAATGCTCAGGTAAGGGCTGTGAGCTGCTTTTTTGAACTGCAAATCCTTCAGAATTATGAACATTTCCGTACCAATGTTTTGCCCAAATGCCATCTTCGGGAATGCCGCCTTTTTTCCACTGAAGCATTTTTTCAGAAAAAGGAATATCTAGTAAACCACAAAGTTTTTTTAGATAGGTTTCCGGGTTTTTTAAGAGTTCGTCGCTGTCAATTATTATTGGTGTTCTTCCGTTTTTCTTCAGAAATAAAAAAAGATCTGAAGCTTTTTTGATGCCAATATCATTTAAAGTAGGGGTGTGAATTACTTTTGAAAAAGATGCAATCAACTTTTTTGGATGGCGAATTAGGATCACGTTTTCCCAATTCAATATAAAAGAAGGTTTTTCGGTTAAGTAATGATGTGCCATTCCTTTTACAAATACATTTTTCTTTTTTGAAAGAGAATTAATGGCTTCAACTACTTTCTCCTCCTTCAATTCCATGGTTTGAAGAATTTCCTGTTGTGAGGGATGCTCATTTTCTATGGAAGCATTTTGAAGATAATAACCGTAAAAGGGTTCATCCAAAACAGTGGTTTCTTCGCGTTGTGCAAAGGAATACATAATCGCTGTGGAAAGATTTCGCGGTCCAGAAATGAGGTTGATTACTTTCATTTGAATAAAAGTACATCAAAAAAAGTATGTCTGAAAATGTTTTATTCTACTGTTACAGATTTGGCCAAGTTGCGTGGCTGATCCACATTTCTACCAAGCATTACGGCGATATGATATGACAGTAGTTGTAGCGGAATGGTAGTTACTAACGGCGATAGTGCTTCAGGAGTATGCGGCACCTCCATGACATAATCTGCCATTTCCCTAACAGCAGTATCACCTTCTGAAACTACCGCAATAATTTTACCTTTTCTAGCCTTTATTTCTTGAATGTTGCTTACAACTTTATCGTAATGGTCGCTTTTTATAGCGATAACTACAACGGGCATTTGCTCATCAATTAAGGCAATAGGTCCGTGCTTCATTTCGGCAGCAGGATAGCCTTCTGCGTGGATGTATGAAATCTCTTTTAGTTTAAGCGCGCCTTCCAAAGCTACGGGGAAATTGTACCCTCTTCCCAAATAAAGGAAATTGCGAACGTCTTTAAAAACAGTTGCTATTTCTTTTATTTTGTCTTCGGTTTTTAACGCTTCTTCCACGTGGTTTGGAATGAGTTCCAATTCACGTAAATAAAGCATAAAGTCACGATGGCCGATGGTTCCTTTTGCCTTTGCAAGACGAAGGGCTATCATAGCCAAAACTGTGATTTGGGTGGTAAAAGCTTTGGTTGAAGCAACGCCAATTTCAGGTCCCGCGTGGGTATAAGTGCCACTATGGGTTTCTCTTGAAATAGTGGAACCAACAACGTTGCACACACCATAAACGAAGGCACCTTTTGATTTTGCAAGTTTTATTGCGGCAAGTGTATCAGCCGTTTCTCCACTTTGTGAAATGGCAATAACCACATCGTTTTCTGAAATAACGGGATTTCTGTAACGAAATTCGGAAGCGTACTCAACTTCAACAGGAATGCGGACCAAATCTTCAAAAATATATTCGGCAACCAATCCGGCGTGCCAAGACGTTCCACAGGCCACAATAATAATACGGTCTGCATTAATGAATTTTTCAATATAATCTTCAAGTCCACCAAGTTTTACAATTCCTTTTTCGGCAAGTAATCGTCCACGGTAAGTGTCCTTTATTACTGCAGGCTGTTCGTGAATCTCCTTCAACATGAAGTGGTCATAGCCACCTTTTTCAATCTGCTCCAGATTAAGTTGAAGTTCTTGAATATAGGGCGCAACCAATTTATCGTCTTTAATTTTTCGAACTTTCACATCACGACCATGACGGATAATGGCCATTTCTTCATCTTCTAAATAAATGGCGTTGTTCGTAAATTCTATAAAAGGTGAAGCGTCACTTGCGACGAAAAATTCGTCATCGCCAATACCTATGGCCAATGGGCTTCCCAGTTTGGCAACCACAATTTCGTCTGGTTTTTTTCTGTCGAAAAGCGCAATTGCGTATGCACCTACAACTTGGTTCAAAGCTATTTGAACGGCTTTCCCGAGTTTTACTTTTTCGTTTTTTTGAATGTCCTCAATAAGGTTGACCAATACTTCTGTATCTGTGTCAGATTTAAAGATGTATCCCCGCTTTATCAATTCTTTTTTAAGGGAATCATAATTTTCAATAATTCCGTTGTGGATTATCACCAAATCACCGCTGTTGGAGTAGTGCGGGTGGCTGTTTACATCATTTGGTATGCCATGAGTTGCCCAACGGGTGTGTCCAATGCCAAGGCTTCCCTTTCGGGAGATTTCTTTTTCAGCCTTTTCCTCAAGATTTGCAACCTTACCTTTGGTTTTGCAAAGTTGGATATCGGTTCCGTCAAAAAGTGCAATTCCTGCACTATCATAACCTCTATACTCTAAACGTTTCAAGCCATTCAGAATGATTGGGTACGCTTCTCTTTTGCCAATATAGCCTACAATTCCACACATAAGCGGGTTTTATTTTGGTTCAGTATAATATATTTGGAGCTTTAATCTTTTGGTTTGGTTTGGGGTTGCATTTCCGTAAAGGATAGTTCCTTCAGGCGAAATAACGGTACTGGATGGAATCTGTTCAATATCTGGTTCCATTGGGTTCAGAAGCTTTTGGGTTGTACGGTTTGCAACATTTTGTGAAACCACAATTCCCAAAGGCACATTTGTACTGTCTTTATTTATAAGGTTGCTGATGTGGCTGGTAATTTTCAGTTTATAATATTCGCCATTGCCATCACTTCCTCTTTCCAATCTGCCAAAATGATTGG
>JAGQYZ010000069.1:5385-5601 GCA_020435865.1 Aequorivita sp.
GGTCGTAGATCATAATTCTTTCCGGCTCAGTGCCATCACCTACCATTAAATCCTGGTTTACATAAAAGATAAGGTTGGCTTCATTAATGATCCATTTTTTATCGCGAAGTACTTGAAGTTCATCGGCCACGCCATTATTGTCATTATCTTTTCCGAAAAGTTCAACCACTGAAATAATACCGTCACCGCCACGTAAATAAAGATTTTCTTCTCCAG
>JAGQYZ010000070.1 GCA_020435865.1 Aequorivita sp.
CTGGGAATATAACCTTTCCCATATCTTGCCAACAAAGGCCCAACAATCATTATGGAACCACGAAGTGAGCTTCCCTCCTGCTTGAAAAGTTCGGATTCAAGATAATTTAAATTAATATCGTCAGCAATAAAAGCATATTTGCCTTTGCCAAGCTTTTGGATTTTTACGCCGAGGTTTTCTAATATTTTTATCAGTTTATTGACGTCAAGAATATCCGGAATATTCTCGATAATCACTTTTTCGGGAGTCAATAATACTGCACAAAGAATTTGCAAGGCTTCATTTTTGGCACCTTGTGGCGTGATTTCACCTTTAAGTTTATGCCCGCCCTCTATTTGAAAAGTTCCCATAAAATAATGGTTGAAATTTTAATAACGTTTGCGGTTGCGGTTATTGTTTGACTTGTAATTTTTCTTCCCTGAAGTATTTGTGTTAAAACGCTTTTTGTTTTTCAACAAGTTGGAAGCATCACTCAAATCTTCATCACTGTTTTTAAGATTGATTTTTCCATCGGAAAGTTCAAAAAGGTGTTCGAAAATTACATCGTCTTCCACGGTGTCTTTGTTCCAATTTAGGAAACATTTTTTCATGTGGTTCGCAATGGTAAGAATAAGTCCTTCTTTTTTATCGCCTTCTTCCCAACTGCATGCCACATCAATCATCCTTTTAATATTATTGCCATAAAAACGGTATTTAGGATGGTTCTGTGGATATTTCAATGGTTCTGGGCGCTCCATTAATTCTTCACGAGAAGGAATTGGAAAAGGGGAATCTACGTCAAGTTTAAAATCTGAGATAATAAAAAGCTGATCCCAAAGCATTGGCTGAAAATCTGGAACATCACGAAGGTGCGGGTTTAGGTTACCCATTACCGCTATTATGCTTTTGGCAATTTTATTGCGCTCGTCTCTGTCTTCTGTGGCAATCGCTTGATCTACCATTTTTTGAATATGGCGGCCGTATTCAGGAATAATCAATTTTGGACGCTCTGTATTATACTCTATTTGTGCTACTTCTTGTATCAAAATGTTTTTATTAAGGAAAGAATATTTGTGTATTCGGAAAGATTGAAAATCATTTCACACGCAAAATACTAAAATTATAGTGATATAACGCCTTCAATGTTGGAAACTTCAAGATATTTTTTAACCACATCATCCGGATCATCCATTGTAACTTTTATTGAAACACTGGAATAAGTCCCTTTTGATGAGTCGCGGGTAGTGATTATGGCATCGGTATTATCGAAAATAGCTTCAATTTCGGCTATTTTTTCAAGATTGGCAGGCACTATAAATTTAAAAAGATAGGGCGAAGGCCACGTAGTATCTTCTTCTAGTTGTTTTTTTAACCTTTCGTAAAATGCTGCGGTATTTTTGTCTTGATCCATTAATATAATAATAGCTGTGTAAGCAACAAAGATACACTTTCACCACAAATATTTATTTACTTACTTTGTATAAAATTGAAACTTTTGAAAACGAAAAGAATTGTAATCACTGGCGGACCGGGTTCAGGAAAAACAGCACTTGTTACTTATTTGGAAAAAGAAGGCTATGCCGTAATGCACGAAATTTCAAGGGATGTGATTCTTGAAGCACAAAAGGAAGGCATTGAGCAGTTGTTTTTAGAGAACCCAATTCTTTTTAGTGAAAAACTACTGGAAGGGCGGCTAAAACAATTTCACGAAGGGAAAAACTGTGCAGCTCCAATTCTTTTTTATGACCGCGGAATGCCTGACGTGACGGCTTACATGGATTTTGTGGAAGCTCATTATCCCGAAAATTTTTCAGAAACCTGCCTTGAATTTAAATACGATGAAATTTTTGTCCTTCCACCCTGGGAAGATATTTATAAACAGGATAATGAGCGTTACGAATCTTTTGAGCAAGCTGAAAAAATCTTTCATTTCTTAAAAAAAGGATATGAAAGCTACGGCTACAAAATTCGTGAGGTGCCCATGGGTACTATTAAAGAACGCGTTCAATTCATAATAAACACCATTAAGTTAATAGCAATTTGACAAATGTCCGCGATATCCTGACCAAATACTGGGGCTATACTTCCTTCAAACCAATGCAGGAAAAAATAATCAATTCAGTAATAAACGGAAAGGACACTGTGGCATTATTACCCACAGGCGGTGGAAAATCATTGTGTTTTCAAATTCCAGCTATAGCAATGGATGGCATTTGCATTGTGGTTTCACCCTTGGTAGCTTTGATGGGCGATCAAGTAAATGCTCTGAAAGAAAGAGGCATAAAAGCATTAAAAATTACTGGAGGAATCTCTTTTGATGAATTGAACACATTATTGGACAATGCGCTTTACGGAAATTACAAATTCCTATACCTCTCACCCGAAAGATTACAGCAGGAAATAGTTCAAAATTACATCAAGCAGATGAATGTGAATTTAATTGCGGTTGATGAGGCGCATTGTATTTCACAATGGGGAAATGATTTTCGGCCAGCATACAAAAACATTACTTTGCTTCGCGAAATACATCCATTGGTTCCTATAATTGCTTTAACAGCAACTGCAACACCTGAAGTATTGGAAGACACCATTTCTGAATTAAAAATGGAACTTCCTGCTATTTTCAAAAATTCTTTTGTTCGCGAAAATCTTTCGTATCAAGTTTTTAAAGAAGAAGATAAACTATACAAAACAGAACAACTTCTTAAAGCCAATAAAGGTTCTGCTATTGTTTACGTTAGAAGCAGAAAAAACAGTATTGAAATAAGCGAACAACTTAATAGTTTGGGGATTTCCGCAACTTTTTATCACGGTGGAATTTCAGCAAAAGAAAAAGCGCAAAAACTTCAGTCATGGCGAAGTGGAACTTTTTCAACAATGGTCGCTACAAATGCTTTCGGGATGGGCATTGACCACCCTAATGTTCGCTATGTAATTCATCTTCAAATTCCAGAAAGTTTGGAAAGCTATTTTCAGGAAGCGGGACGCGCAGGTCGTGATGGAGAATATGCCGCAGCAGTACTCCTTTATAATGCGTACGATAAAAAGTATGTATATCAACAATTTGTGGAATCGCTGCCTACGGCTTCAGATTTAAAAAAAATATACCGGGTGCTGAACAATTATTTTCAAATTCCATACGGTGAAGGGGAATTTACCAAACACAATTTTGGTTTTTCTGAGTTCTGCAAAACATACAATCTAAATACAATGCTTGCTTATAACGCATTGAACAGCTTGGACCGCTTGGGTATTATTCAGCTTTCACAGGAATTCGGGAGAAAATCATTTGTTCAGTTTTTGATTTCCTCAGAAGAAGTGCTAACCTATTTTGAGAAAGATGTAACCGTTTCCGTTATCGGAAAAACCATCCTCAGGATTTACGGCGGAATATTTGAAATGGCTACAGCAATCAACTTAGATATAATTGTATCTAAAACCGGACAATCCATTGAAACTATTATTGCCGTTCTTAAAAAAATGGAACGCGACCAGGTGGTTGAAATGGCACTACAGATAACTGATGCCACGCTCACCTTTCTTGTTCCCCGCGAAGATGACAAAACCATAAATGTAATTTCACGCGAAGTAGAAGCACTGAATAGAAAAAAGACTGCACAAGTAAATTCCGTTCTGAATTATATTGCGAATACCAAAACTTGCAGAAGTGTGCAGTTGGTTTCCTATTTTGGTGAAACAACGGCTTCAAAATGTGGCATTTGTTCTGTTTGTAAAGCAAAAAGCTCAAAACTTTCAAAAAAAGAAATGCAGCAAATTGCAAATCAAATACTTATACAGCTTGAAGGCGGAGATTTAAACTCGCGGGAAATTTCAGAAAAACTTACTTTTGCCGAAACTGATATTCTTAAAATTCTGCGCCTTTTAATGGATGCCGAAAAAATAAAGATCAATCCAAGAAACCAATATTATTTAAACTGAAAAAATGCAGAACGATTTGAGAATTGTATTTATGGGGACTCCCGATTTTGCTGTGGGAATTCTAAAAGAAATGATTGAAGCCGGTAAAAATATTGTGGGTATAATCACAGCTCCTGATAAGCCCGCTGGGCGCGGAAGAAAATTAATGGGCTCGGCAGTTAAGGAATATGCACTTTCACAACATTTGAAAATTCTTCAACCCATAAACTTGAAAGACGAATCTTTTCTGAAAGAATTAAAAGATTTAAATGCCAACCTTCAAGTTGTAGTAGCCTTCCGGATGCTTCCCAAAGTGGTTTGGCAAATGCCCAAATTGGGCACTTTTAATCTTCACGCTTCACTGCTACCACAATATAGAGGTGCAGCACCTATTAATTGGGCTATTATTAATAAGGAGGAAAAAACAGGCGTTACCACTTTTTTTATTGACGAAAAGATTGATACTGGTTCCATAATAGCAAATAAAGAAGTGCTAATAGAAAAAGGTGAAACTGCGGAAACACTTCATGATAAGTTGATGCAAAAGGGAGGGGAGCTTGTTTTAGAAACCCTCAATTTAATTGAAAAAGGGAAAGCAGCCCCAAAACCACAACCTGAAAGCAATTCATTAAAAGATGCGCCAAAACTTACTTCAGAAAATACACGAATAGATTGGACAAAACCTGGAGAAGATATTGATGCTTTTATACGTGGTCTTTCCCCCTATCCCGTGGCTTGGTCTATACTTCATAATAATAACGAAGAATTAAAAACTAAAATCTATGCCAGCAATTTTGAAAAGGAAGATCATAATTTTGAATCAGGAACTATTAAAGCTTCAAAAAGGGAACTTAAAGTAGCTTGTGATGATGGCTATATTTTAATTAAGGAAATACAACTTCCTGGAAAACGGAAAATGGACATTTTTTCTCTCTTGAATGGGTATTCATTTGCCAAAGATTCCAAACTATCGTAAACCCTTGTCAGTACTGAATTCATTAAAAAAGGCAAAAAAACGCCGTGTTTATTAACAAACTGCCCAAGTTATCAACAAAAATAGGGATTTACTGCGCCATTACTTGCCTGAACGGATATTCCTGCTAAATTTGTAGGGCAATTAATCGAAGTTTAACCAACAATTTAATTTAAAAAAATTATGAACAAATCAGATTTAATCGATGCAATGGCAGCTGATGCCGGAATTACAAAAGCTGCTGCTAAGAAATCATTAGAGTCTTTCTTGGGTAACGTTCAAAAGTCCCTAAAAAAAGGTAACAGAGTATCTCTAGTAGGTTTCGGATCTTGGTCAGTATCAAAAAGAGCTGC
>JAGQYZ010000071.1 GCA_020435865.1 Aequorivita sp.
GATAATTTCCTGAACCTCTTGCTGTAGTTTGGTTCTGTTTAGAAGATTGTTCATGCGCACAATCAATTCTTCCATACTGAAAGGTTTTTTCAAATAATCGTTACCGCCAATGGAAAAGCCTTCCACCACATCTTGGGTTTGCGATTTAGCGGTCAGGAATAGAATGGGAATATAATTGTCCAGGAGTCTAATTTCCTTTGCTACGGTAAATCCATCCTTTTTTGGCATCATGACATCTAGCACCAAAAGTTCGGGTTTTTTGGCTTTATAGGTTTTTAGAGCCATATCGCCATCGGTGCACAAGAGTACTTCAAAGTTTCGGGTTTCCAGACTTTCTTTTATAATCATACCCAATGCAGGCTCGTCTTCGGCTAAGAGAATAGTAGGTTTTTTAGTCATTGGGAAGTGTTACTTTAAAAGTGGTTTGCTTGTTAAGGGCCAATTCAATGATGCCACCATGTTTTTCCACAATGGTTTTGGTATAATAAAGGCCAATGCCAAAGCCTTTTACATCGTGGGTATTGCCTTTGGGCACACGATAGAATTTTTCAAAAATAAGGTCTTTGTATTTCTTTGAAAGTGACTGTCCGTCATCTGAAATTTTTATCGTAAAAGTATCGTTATTTTGGTTTAGTTGAATGTTGATGTGCTGTCCGCCATATTTTATGGCATTATCCAATAGATTGTTGATGGCATTTTCAAAATGAAAAGCATCCACCGTGGCAAAAACCGAAGTCTTACCGGAAGAGAATTCAATAGTCTTTGAAGTATTCAGCCGGTGTTTTTCCGCAAGGGCTTCCAACATGTTCAGAATATCTACAGAAGACTTGTTAAGGTTGAGCTCGTCACTGTCTAGCGTGGCAGTTTCCAAAAGTTTTTCCACCATTAGGTTAAGCTTGGAAAGTTGGGTATTTGAAATAGTCAAATAATTTTTTGTTTTGTGCTTGTCTTCCAACGCCTTAAAATCTTTCATGCTTTCCAGAGCCACGCCAATGGTAGCAATAGGGGTTTTAAACTCGTGGGTAATATTGCTGATGAGGTCGTTTTTGAGTTCGGATAATTGTTTTTGATGCTTGATAATAGTCAGCAAATAAAACAAACTGCCAATTACCGCCAGCACTAGCAAGGTAGAAATGACTATGCTGCCCAACATGCGTTTAAGGACTATTTTGGTTTCGTTTGAAAAATGGACTTTAAGTGTGCTTTTTTTAGGTAAAAAAGTAGACTTTGAAATGGTTTCCAAGTGGTTTTTATTTACTGTTGTCGAATCCAATTCTCTTTGGTCGCCATTAGCGCTGGTAAATTTTAGGTTATGAGTTAAATCCAGTTTTTTCCGGTGGAGTTCATTTGTGAAAAAGCTATCCACGACCTTTAAGTTCAAGGTGTCACTGGTCATGGAAATGATAACTTTTGTGGTCAAAGATTTAATGTCTTTTTCGTCTAAATTCACGGTAGATGTCTCAAGAAATGCATTAGATGGTAGGGTGTCATGTTTCCAGTCTTTCATAATAGAATCCGCCTTACGGCCTCTATATATAGCGATACCGTTAACAGGTTGGGCCGCTGTTAAACTGTCCAGGTTTTTAAATGTTTTGGAGGGGTTATCTATGGAAAGCTTTGCTATTGTTGAAAATAAACTGGAGTCGCCACTTTTCAAGACATTGCCAGAGGGTGCATCGGAGTAGGCAAAAGCTACGGTGGTGCGTTCGGCCAGTTGGGCATAGTAATCGTCTACGGCTTTGTCCAAACTCACTTGCACATCGTTGATAAGCTGCTGCTTGTTAGCAAGATAGTTTTTGTAGTTCCAATACACTTGGATGGCTATGGTACTCAAAGTTACCACGGCAATAAGGTGCAATATCCACCTGAATTTGGAATCTTTCATACATCAAAAATAGGGGTAAAAACCATTTGAAACTAATCGGTTAACACACGTTAACACTCATTAACTCATCTTGTTCAATGGATGTGTCATCTTTGTACAGTTAATCAAAAAAACACAGAACAGATGAAACACGCACTCGCAATTATTATTTGCTTTTTTTCAG
>JAGQYZ010000072.1 GCA_020435865.1 Aequorivita sp.
ATAGAATTGCTTTTTTACGTAATTCGGGAGGAGCTACTCAAATATATACTATGAATTTTGATGGAACTGATGTACGTCAGGTTACTAACCAAAGACCTTTAGCTGGTTTCCGAATTGAACAGCTAAATTATACTTGGGCACAAAACGATAGTAAACTATATTATCCTCATTTTGATAAATTATATTCCATAAACCCAGATGGAACAGGAAATAAATTAGAGTATACTACAAGCGATGGGTCTTTTATATCAGAAGTTGCAGTTCCAGAATTTGATGATGATTTAGTCCTTCTAAAAACAAATAATTCTAGCGGGTATGATGTTCGTATTTATACTGCTAGAATTTCAACTGGAATGGAGGAAACAGTAATTCTTGAAAATGTTGATGGAGCAGCAGGTGGAATTGATATTTCTGCAAATGCTGATAAAGTACTATACACCTGGGATGTTAGTGGATCAGAAAATACTGTATATAGAATTTTTGAAAGTCGTATATTTACAAAAGACCTCGGAAGCTCAGACCCAGCTATACAATTGGAAACAGATGTTATAACTGGTGAAAATGATATAGATGTAAGGTTTTCACCTTCTGAGGGTGGTGTAATATTTTCTAGGGTAAAGAATAATACCAATGCCATTCCTGACATTTATTCTCTTGTTTTCGATGATAACCAGAATGATTTACTTCTATTTACAAAAGCATTTATGCCAGATTGGGAATAATGCTAAAAAATATTGAAAACCCTAAAAGCCCACCTTTGTGGGCTTTTTTTTAATGCGTACTTTTGCAGCATAACTGAATTCAATGAGCAAAGAAATTTCAAAGCGTTATGCCCAAAGAGGCGTTTCTGCAGGTAAGGAAGATGTGCACAACGCAATAAAAAATGTGGATAAAGGCCTTTTTCCAAAAGCATTCTGCAAGATTGTCCCCGATTATCTTACAGGCGATGAAAACTATTGCTTGGTTATGCATGCAGATGGTGCTGGCACCAAATCCTCACTTGCATATACATATTGGAAAGAAACAGGTGACCTATCAGTTTGGAAAGGAATTGCGCAAGATGCACTTATAATGAATGTTGATGATTTACTTTGCGTAGGAGCTGTTGATAATATAATGCTTTCCTCCACCATCGGAAGGAATAAGAACCTAATTCCTGGAGAAGTTATTTCAGCAATAATTAATGGTACCGAAGCATTGATATCAGAAATGAAAAAATATGGCGTAACCATTCATTCTACGGGTGGAGAAACTGCAGATGTTGGTGATCTTGTCCGGACCATAATTGTAGATTCCACAGTAACGGCAAGAATGAAACGCAGCCAGGTTGTTGACAATGTGAATATTAAACCGGGTGATGTTATTGTTGGCTTAGCTTCCTTTGGCCAAGCTACTTATGAAAATGAATACAACGGCGGAATGGGCAGCAATGGACTTACTTCAGCAAGACATGACGTTTTTAATAAATATTTGGCTAAAACATATCCTGAAAGCTTTGATGCATCAGTCCCAAGTGAGCTTGTTTATTCAGGGTCAAAAAGGTTGACCGATGTTGTTGAGGATGCACCATTAAATGCTGGAAAATTAGTGCTTTCACCTACACGAACATACGCTCCAATTATAAAAGAAATTTTATCAAAATTCAGCAATAAAGAAATTCATGGAATGATACATTGTAGTGGTGGAGCTCAGACCAAAATCCTTCACTTTATAGAAAATCTTCATATCATTAAAGATAATATGTTTGACGTGCCTCCACTTTTTAAACTTATTCAATCTGAAAGTGGCACTGATTGGAAAGAAATGTACCAAGTTTTCAATATGGGCCACAGAATGGAGCTTTATGTTCCTGAAGAAATTGCAGAATCCATTGTTAATATTTCAAAATCATTTAATGTTGATGCCCAAATAATAGGTAGGGTAGAATCCGCTTCTTCCAAAAAATTGACTATCAAAACGGCAATGGGAAAATTTATATATTAATATTTTCAACTATATTCGCAAATGATTTTGAGGTAATTACGTTTCACTTTCATAATCATTAACCGCAAATGACAGAGAATATTTTCTTAAAAAATTATAAAAAAGGATTAGGAATTCTGGCCGTTTTTTTCATTATTTTAAGTGTTACCGCTCACTTATTCCATAATTATTTCTTGTTTCGTTTGTTGCGTGGCATTATTTGTTATACCACGTTAGTTTATTTATTGATTGCGCACGGAAAAAATATCCAAAAATGGTTGGTAGGTTTTCTTTTCTTCTACGGCGCATCAAGTATTGCAACCGTTTGGTATGAAAATGGTACAATGGCCAGTATTTCAATGATATTGAATTTTATTTCCTTTTTGATGCTGCTTTGGTACATAGTCCCAAAATTCAATTTAAAAAATCTGACAAAAAAATTTACTCTTCTTTTTATATTGATTATAATCGTTAATGGTTATTTATTCTTTCAATTGCTTGAATTAATGAAAGAGATGACCCTAAGTAATACGCAATATATCTTCATGGTTTTAAGTGCTTTTTGTGGAATTTTATTGGCTTTTTTATCTCTTTTTTATAATCATTTTTACAACACAGCCCAATCCATGGTTTTTACACTTCTAATTTTTCTTATAATTTTTGCTGAAATATTTAGAGGAATAGCTTACTATGGTCTTGCTTACGGTAATACATTTGTATATTTAGCAAGAATATTATTGGTGCTTGGTCTTTGTACAATTGTACATTTTTCCTTTCTAAATTTAAAGAACATAAAAACGACTATATCTTAAAAAAGTACCATCCAAGAGCCAGTGCTCTCTTAGAATTTTTTCCAAAATTGAAACCAATAGCAATCGTTTCCATTCTTTTAAAAAATTGTAAATTTGC
>JAGQYZ010000073.1 GCA_020435865.1 Aequorivita sp.
ACAATATTAAGATCATCGATATTTCAGAAATGGATTTTTTGAAGAACCGGGGAGATTATTTGAAGATTTTGAAGAAAATTATTTCTTAAAAGAAACTTCCGCTTTAAAAGAGTTTTTGATTTTTAAGAATGAAGAATATAATATTTGTAAATTTGGTAAAAAAGATATGGTGATCACGATAAAAAAAGGAATGTCTCCAAAACAGGCGCAAATGATTTTAAGTGAAGCTCAGCAAGAAATTTGGGAGCAAAAAAAACTTAAAAAAATCCAAAGCTTAAAAAAATTGGGTGGCCTTCTATCTCGTTTAAAAATGGAGCCAATGGCTATACATAAAGAGATGCGCGATGGCTGGCTCTAATAATTTGGTTGTTGACACTAACATTATACTCTATGCCGCAGTCAATAACAATGCCGTTGCGATTGAATTGCTTGCTGAAAATAACATATTTATTTCAGATATAACCGAAATAGAATTATTAGGTTACCACAGACTCTCTGAAAAGGAGCTAACTATTTTAGCAGAAGTTCTTTCAAACTTTACTGTGGTGCCTATTAGCGGAAAAATTAAAGAGACCGCAATCCAGTTACGAAAAAGCCACGCCTTAAAAACACCCGATGCAATTATTGCTGCTACGGCTATGGAGCTCGGATATCTCTTGGCAACGGCAGATAAAAAACTTCATAAAATTAAAAATCTCAAAATAATTGAATTTGGTGCCAACTAAGTATCAATCGGACTATTTCGGTTTTTTTAAATGGAATTTTGCATTTCCAAATGATAGATTAAAACGTTTAGACTAATTATAGATTTGGACGGAAATAACTTGCTTAAAAGCTCGATGGGTAGTTGCAATTTACCCTCTTTATACTGCATACAGAAAACTGCAACAGCCTACTAAATTTGCTTACCTTTGCAAAAAATAATAAATGAGCGCACAAGACAATTACGATAGAGGAAGAGGCTCCAACAAGCCCGGAAAAAATGCACGAAAGAAAAGTATGGCTCGTGGAAATGCTCCATTAAAGTCAGACGGCTTCAACAAAAAAACAGGCCGCCAACAAGATCCAGCTGCAAAGCCTAAGTTGAAATTTGATAAAACTGGAAAGGAAATTGGCCGTAGGGAAAAGCCCGTTAGAGAAATGAAAAAGAGCAATCCAGAAGATGGAATCCGCTTAAATAAATATATTGCAAACAGTGGAGTTTGTTCTCGCCGTGAGGCAGATACTTATATTGCTACAGGCTTGATAACGGTAAATGGGAAAATCATTAATGAAATGGGCTACAAAGTTCAGTTGACGGATGATGTTCGTTTTGACGGCCGGCGCTTAAATCCAGAACCAAACACGTACGTTTTGCTGAACAAGCCAAAAGGTTTTGCAACCACAGATAGCAATGCAAAAGGAATGACCGTGATGGATTTGGTTGCTAATGCTACTACTGCCAAAATAAAACCCTTCGGCCGTTTGGGAAGAAATGCAACTGGTTTACTGCTTTTTACAAATGATGACGAATTTGTACAAAAATTCACCAAAAAAGGAATTCCAAGGCTATTTCATATTGAACTTGATAAAAACCTGAAAGCTGAACACCTTAAAAAAATCAAGGAAGGTTTTGTTATTGAAGGTAAAGAGATAGCCATTGAAGAAATAAGCTACGTAGATAATTCACCAAAAAGCGAAATAGGTTTAAAGATAAAGCACACTGGAAATAGTATCATAAGGACCATTTTTGAACACTTGGGATACGATGTAGTGCGCGTAGATTGTGTTACACTTGGTCCATTGACTAAAAAAGACTTGCCACGAGGCCGTTGGCGAACACTTACAGAAAAAGAACTTAATATGTTCAGTATGATTTAATGGAAAAGGAAATTTTTTGCCATTTCATTAATTATTGAATTTTTTTTGCACATTTGTACTGTAAATATTTAAAATGGTTGGTTTTTGAAAAATTTCGAAAACATAGATTCTAAATGAACAACACATTTTTACTTCCAACGGCTGTATCGCAGCAGGTTCCAGGCAAAAGTTTCATTATAAACACTTTGCCTATTCGAATTTAACCTTCAAGTTAATTTTTTGTTATACTTCTCTTTTTATGGAGAATAGAACGCAGGAATTTTTAATTTACATCATACAACAAAAACAAAAGAATGAACACCAAATACATAGATTTAATAGACCAAACGTATTATTGGCCACAAGAAGAATTCCGTTTGGGCGATAATGGGTTGGAATTTCACGGTGTGGATCTTATGGAGCTTGTGGAAAAATACGGAGCACCACTTAAGTTTACCTATTTGCCAAAAATTTCTGAAAATATAAATCTGGCAAAAAAATGGTTTGCTGATGCTATTGAAAAGAACAACTATAAGGGTAGCTATAATTATTGCTACTGTACAAAAAGTTCACATTTCAAACATGTTTTAAATGAAGCTTTAAAGAATGACATTCATATTGAAACCTCCTCGGCTTTTGATATTGATATTGTTGAAAGTTTAAAGAAAACTGGAAAGGTAACTGATAAAACTTATGTAATCTGTAATGGATTTAAACGTGAGCGATACATTGAAAATATAGCTCGTTTAATAAATAGTGGTCACGAAAATTGTATTCCAATTATTGATAATTACGAAGAAATTGAACTGCTTTCAGACGATATCAAAAACCATTTCAATGTGGGAATACGTATCGCTTCGGAAGAAGAGCCAAAATTTGAATTCTATACCTCCAGATTGGGAATTGGCTATAAAAATATCATTCCTTTTTATGAAGAACAGATAAAAAATAATGAGCGTGTAGATTTAAAAATGCTACACTTCTTTATCAATACTGGGATTCGTGATACTGCCTATTACTGGAACGAATTGGTAAAATGTTTAAAAGTATATGTTCGCCTTAAAAAAATCTGCCCTTCTCTAGATAGTCTGAATATTGGTGGTGGTTTCCCTATAAAGAACTCATTAGCATTTGAATACGATTATCAATACATGATAAACGAAATTTTAAACCAAATAAACATTACCTGCGAAGAAGCAGATGTGCCTGTTCCAAATATATTTACAGAATTTGGAAGCTTTACTGTGGGTGAAAGCGGTGGTGCCATCTATGAAATTTTATACCAAAAACAGCAGAATGACCGCGAGAAGTGGAATATGATAAACTCCTCTTTCATCACAACTTTGCCTGATACATGGGCAATAAGCAAACGTTTTATTATGCTAGCCATCAACCGGTGGAATGACGAATATGAAAGAGTTCTTTTAGGTGGATTGACTTGTGATAGCGATGATTACTATAACAGTGAACAAAACATGGCGGCTATCTATCTGCCAAAATTCAGAAAAGATAAACCTTTGTATATTGGTTTTTTCAATACAGGAGCATATCAAGAAACCATTGGCGGTTTCGGGGGCTTGCAACACTGCTTGATTCCTCAGCCAAAGCATATATTGATTGACAGAGACAAAAACGATACTATAACAACAAAACTTTTTTCAGAACAACAAACAAGCGAGCAATTGTTAAACATTTTAGGTTATGAGCATTAAGACGTACGCCGGAATCCCGCAAAAATATGCGGCTCTTGAAACATCAAAAATTGTATTAATCCCAGTTCCTTATGACGGAACCAGCACTTGGCAAAAGGGTGCCGACAAAGGACCCGAAGCCTTTTTGGACGCTTCCGAAAACATGGAACTTTATGATATTGAAACTGAAACCGAAGTATATAAACAAGGTGTTTATTTAGCAGATGCTATCACTGAAGACGCTTCGCCAGAAGCTGTGGTTTCAGAAGTGCACAAAGTCACAAAGGATTATATAAAACGGAATAAATTCGTAACAATATTTGGAGGCGAACACAGCATTTCCATTGGCACCATCCGTGCCTTTAATGAATGTTTTGATGATTTAACCGTACTACATATAGACGCACATGCAGATTTAAGGGATGAATATCACGGCACAAAATGCAACCATGCATGTGCGGTATATGAAGCCAGCCAGACTACAAATTTGGTGCAAGTTGGCATTCGCAGTATGGACGTAGCAGAAACGAGAGTTATGGATGAAGAAAAAGTATTCTTTGCCCACGACATGGCAAAAGACGAATACTGGATGGATAAAGTAATTGAAGCTTTGGGTGAAAATGTTTTCATCACTTTTGATCTTGATGCGTTTGACCCTTCAATCCTTCCTTCAACAGGAACTCCAGAGCCTGGTGGACTTTTTTGGTATGAAACTCTTGATTTCCTAAAGCAGGTTTTTGAAGAAAGAAATGTAGTCGGTTTTGACATTGTAGAGCTTTGCCCAAATGAACAAGAAAGAGCTTCAGACTTCGTGGCTGCAAAATTGTACTACAAAATGTTAACCTATAAATTTGCAGGAACCGAAGAAGGAGACGAATACGATAACCATTTTACCGAAACCAAAAAAGGCGTTTCAAAATTTAATACAGAAGAAGATGAATACTAGCAAAGGATCTATTTCCCAATTTATTGAAAAATATTATTTACACTTTAACGCCGCCGCATTAGTTGATGCCGCAAAAGGCTACGAAGAACAGCTTAGCAAAGGTTCAAAGATGCTTGTTTCTCTTGCAGGTGCTATGAGTACTGCTGAATTGGGAAAAATTTTTGCTGAAATGATCCGCCAAGATAAAGTACAAATAATCTCTTGTACAGGTGCAAACCTGGAAGAAGATATTATGAACCTTGTAGCGCATAGTCACTACGAACGCGTGCCACATTACCGTGATTTAACACCGCAGGACGAGTGGGATTTACTTGAAAGAGGAATGAACCGAGTAACCGATACATGTATTCCTGAGGAAGAAGCCTTCCGAAGAATTCAAAAGCATATCGTGAAACTTTGGAAAGAAGCCGAAGCAAAAGGAGAACGCTACCTTCCACACGAATATATGTACAAACTACTTTTAAGCGGCGTAATGGAAGAATATTACGAAATAGATTTAAAAGACTCGTGGATGTATGCTGCAGCCGAAAAAAACCTACCCATAATCTGCCCTGGTTGGGAAGACAGCACTATGGGCAACATCTTCGCCAGCTACGTTTTGAAAGGCGAATTGAAAGCTTCCACAATGAAAAGCGGAATAGAGTATATGACCTTTCTTGCAGATTGGTACACAGAAAACTCCAAAAACGGAATCGGTTTCTTCCAAATTGGTGGAGGAATTGCTGGAGATTTCCCAATCTGTGTAGTTCCAATGCTCTATCAAGATATGGAGCGCCCCGAGACTCCATTTTGGAGTTATTTCTGCCAAATTAGTGATTCTACTACCAGTTTCGGTAGCTACTCAGGAGCCGTTCCAAATGAAAAAATTACTTGGGGAAAACTGGATATCGACACGCCAAAATTTATCATAGAAAGTGATGCAACCATCGTTGCGCCTCTAATTTTTGCGTACCTTTTGGGTATGTAAAAGTAGATATAATATTTACAAACAAATACGGATTACACAAGCATAGAAATCGTTTCCCTCAATCATAATAATTGAGGGAGAGGATTTTCGATTATATAATAAAAAGACAAATGGAAAACCAAAAGATTGAAAATATAGAATTGAAATTTTTAACGCTAAAAGATTACGAAGCGCTAAAAGAAGCTACCATTCAATCTTATGGAGGACTTCCAAATAGCTATTGGAAGATAAACGAAATTGGAAATTTAATAGACATTTTTCCCGAAGGACAAGTAGTTATAATGGCTGATGGCGAAATTGCTGGTTGCGCCCTTTCTATTATTGTAGATTTTGATGAAATCGAAGATCAACATACCTATAAAGATATCACAGATGATCCCACCTTTAGTATTCACGACCCTGAAGGCGATGTACTTTATGGAATAGACGTATTCATCCGTCCAGACTTTCGCGGTTTACGCTTGGGAAGAAGACTTTATGACTATAGAAAAGAGCTTTGTGAAAACCTAAATCTTAAAAGCATCATCTTTGGCGGAAGAATGCCAAATTATCATCTGCACGCTGAAAAAATCTCGCCAAAACAATATATTGAAAAAGTAAAGCGCAAACAAATTGACGATCCTGTATTGAATTTTCAAATTTCGAATGATTTTCACCCAGTACGTGTCTTGAAAGGCTATCTTGAAGGTGATAAAGCTTCAGGTGAGTTCGCAGTTTTGATGGAATGGGATAATATTTATTATACCAAACCACAAAAAAAACCGAAGCCCTCAGCAGTTAAAAGCATCGTTCGCTTAGGTCTTATTCAATGGCAGATGCGGAGCTATAATGGCATGGAAGATTTGATGCACCAAGTTGAATATTTCATAGACAGCGTTGCAGGTTATCGTTGTGATTTTGCCATGTTTCCGGAATTCTTCAATGCGCCGCTAATGGCTGAATATAACCATATGAGCGAGCCTGAGGCAATTCGCGAATTGGCAAAACACACCAAGGAAATCACCGAAAAAATGTCGCAGCTTTCCATTTCCTATAACATAAATATTATTACGGGAAGTATGCCTGAAGTAGTACGGGGAAAACTTTATAATGTAGGTTATTTATGCCGTCGAGACGGAAGTGTTGAGCGTTTTGAAAAAATCCATGTAACCCCAGATGAAGCTAAAGTATGGGGAATGGTAAACGGGAATTCCCTTCAGACTTTTGATACAGATGCGGGAAAAATTGGCGTGTTGATCTGTTACGATGCCGAGTTTCCCGAACTTTCAAGATTACTTTCTGATGAAGGAATGGACATTCTTTTTGTGCCTTTTCTTACCGATACTCAGAATGGTTATTCCCGTGTTCGCCTATGTGCGCAAGCGCGGGCTGTGGAAAACGAGTGCTACGTTGCTATAGCGGGCAGCGTTGGAAATCTTCCTAAAGTTCATAATATGGACATACAGTACGCCCAAAGTGCCGTATTCACTCCCTGCGATTTTTCCTTCCCAAATAACGGGATAAAAGCCGAAGCAACCCCAAATACCGAAATGATTTTGGTAGCCGATGTGGATATTGACTTATTGAGAGAATTGCACACTTTCGGAGCGGTTAGAAACTTAAAGGATAGACGGAAAGATTTTTATAGACTAGAGCGAGTAAAAAAGTAAGTTTAAAAAAATAATATTGTTTTTTGGTTATTCTCCCTTTTGGGGAGTCAACTTTTTTCTGAAAGGCAAAAAGTTGGAAGGGTACACCTCCCAAACCGCAACTCCAATCACTACAAAATATTCCAAAGCTACCAACCAAAGGTTTTCGTCAAAACCATCTTTTCCATAGGCAGAATAACTTAGCATTACCATAAAACTCCAAACTATCGGAAACTTATATTTTGTAAAAACCGAAAGCAAAAGGAGAGTGGCAATATACCATGGGTGCACAGTAGTTGAAAGCAAAAAGTAGAACGAAATCGTAAAAAGCATCACAGTTAACAATTGTTGAGGTGTTTCATTTTTTCTGAAAAAAGCAAGTCCCAAAACAAAAAGCAGAACCAAAATTGGAAGAACTTTTCCAACTGTTTCAATCAAGTTCCATCCCACAAGCTGAAACCCAATCCATCGAGTTATATAATATAAACTCGCATTAAACTCAAAATTCTGAAACCAAAGCGCAAGGGTGGATGAAAAATTTTGAACAAATTCCGAAGACAAAAAAGGAAGAAAAGTAACCAAAACCGTAATTCCAATAACAATGTAAAATTTCACTAAGGTTGTCAAGTTGAGTTTTTCGATTCCACTCAAGACAGACTCCGTCGAAACCTCTTTTTTAAAAAACCATCTCCAAAACAAAGGCAAAAACAATAGCGGAATCAATTTTACCGAAATCGAAATTCCTATCAAAATGGCCGCGCAAACCCATTTTCCTTGAAAGAGTAAATAAAGTGCCCAAACAAAAAAGAATAGCATCACGCCTTCGAAATGCAGATTTCCACTGAGTTCAATAATGATAAACGGATTTAAAAAAAACCAAAATATGTTTTTAATAGGAAGGTTCAATTTGTCTAAACTCTTCTTTCCGAAGTAAAGAATTCCTACATCTGCCAAAATAATTAACACCCGAAGCACAACCACTGAGCTCAAAATACTTTTACCTGCAAAAAGTGCGGCAACTGTAAAAAATAATTGATTGATAGGTGGATAATTACTAAAATGGCTTGCGTTCAACGACCCCATTCCCACAATTAATTCCTGCGATTGAGTAACCAGAACCTGAGAGTTATCTGGAGTAAAAAGATATGGACTGATTCCCTGCAATAGTAACCGCCCATCCCACAAAAATCGATAGAAATCCTGTGAAAGATTTGGTGTGGCAACGATAAAAACAAGTCGGAAAATAATTCCCAAACCCGCCAAAAACCAAAAATTCAGCTTCAACTTTTCAATGAAAAGGTAAGCTAAAAAAAATAAAGCGGCGTAAAGAGAGATGAGTTTTACAAAATCAGTTCGTACTAAACTATATCCAAAACTGCTATAAAAAGCAACGGAAAGAACTGCAAATAAAAGAGGGGCTTTGTAGAGTTTTATGAAATTCAAAAACAATTTTTTTAAGTATTAAAGAGATTCAAAATTCAAAAAAGCTATAATCTAAAATCGTTAATTCCGTCAGTCCTGCCAGTCGGCAATAAAGAGATTGGTATCGTGTCCGCCACCATTATTTCTATTAGAAGAAAAAGCTAATTTTTTTCCATCGTTTGAAAAAACAGGAAAAGCATCAAAAGTTCTACCGTGTGTAACGCGTTCTAGATTCTTCCCATCAATATCAATCAAATAAAGATTGAATGGAAATCCTCTTTCTGCTTCAAAATTACTAGAAAACAAAATCTTTTTTCCAGAAGGATGAAAGAACGGAGCCCAATTTGCATTTCCCAAATGTGTCAATTGACGCAAGCCGCTACCATCGGCATTACAGATAAAAAGCTCCATTTCGGTTGGCTGCACCAAACCTTGAGCAAGAAGATCTTTGTATTCTTTTATTTCTGCTTCGGTTTTTGGTCGGGATGCGCGGAAAATAAGTTTTGAACCATCAGGCGAAAAGAATGCACCACCGTCATAGCCCAATTCATTGGTAATTTGTTTCACATTTTTACCGTCAATATCCATGGTGTAAAGTTCCAAATCGCCACTTCGCATGGATGTGAAAACAATTTTGTCTCCCTTTGGCGAAACGGTAGCTTCAGCGTCGTAACCAGGTTCATTTGTTAGTTGGGCAGTAATATTTCCATCCAGGTCGGCCACAAAAATGTCGAAACTGTCATAAACTGGCCAAACGTATTTTCCTTCTTTTTTCAGTGGAACTTCGGGACAGTTTTCGTTTTTTAAATGGGTACTTCCGTAAACAATATGCTTTCCATCAGGCAGAAAATAACTACAAGTAGTGCGACCTTTACCAGTGCTTACCATCGGCGGTTGTTTGTCCTTAAATATTTCATCAGCGTTCATTAAAAAAATTTGATCACAGTTTACGCCCCAGTTTTTATAGTTGCTTTGGAAGATAAGCTTACTGTCATCAAAACTCCAATACGCTTCCGCATTATCGCCCCCAAAAGTAACTTGACGTACGTTTTTGAAGTGTTTTTCTTCGGGATAAATTAGGGTGTCTTTTGTTTGTGGATCTAAGACCACATCTGAAGTTTTTTCGGTAGCGTTAGGCGATTCCTTTTCGGCTTCTTTTACTTCATTTTTACAACCAGCAAACACAGAAACAATAAACAGTATATATAATATTTTCATTTTTAATGTACTTTTGAACAAAAGTAATGATATGCGTGCAATTTTAGTAATATTTCTGGGAATAGTAGTTTTTTCTTGTAAGGAGACACAAGTGAAATCGGTAACTATGAAAGAAGATGTTTCCGTTTTGGCAAACGACAGTCTTAACGGAAGAAAAACAGGCTCAACAGATGAAAAGAAAGCTGCTGAATATATTGCTAAAAGATTCTCAGATATAGGATTACAACCAAAAGGAACAGATGGCTACTTTCAGAAATTTACTTTTAAAGCCAGTAAGAATCCACATCAAGAAGCTGAATTTACTTCAGAAAAAAATGACAGCACAGAAACTGGCGAAAACGTAGTTGGCTATATAGATAATAAAGCTGAAAACACCGTTGTAGTCGGGGCGCATTTTGACCATTTAGGAATGGGCGGCGAGGGCTCGCTATACCGAGAAGGCGAAGCAATACACAATGGAGCCGATGATAATGCAAGCGGTGTTGCAATGATGCTTCATTTGGCTGATTCACTTCAAAAGAAAGATTCACCTAAGAATAACAACTATCTTTTTATTGCTTTTTCTGGGGAAGAAGAAGGGCTTTTGGGCTCAAATTACTTTGTTAAAAACCCAACCATCAATACAAAAAAAATAACCTATATGCTGAATATGGATATGGTGGGAAGGCTGAATGCTGAAAACACGTTAGCGGTTTACGGAGTGGGAACTTCGCCTATTTTAAAACAAACCGTAAACGCAAATGCGGGTGATTTAAACATTGCCGAAAACGAAAGCGGTGTTGGCCCGAGTGACCACACTTCATTTTATTTGGCAGATATTCCTGTGTTACATTTTTTTACAGGTCAGCATGAGGATTACCACAAACCGAGCGACGATACTGAAAAGGTGAATTTTGAGGGAATGGAAATTGTTTCAAATTACATATTCAATATCATAAAAGATTTAGATTCCCAAAAGAAACTTCCCTTCAGAAAAACCAAAAATGAAAGCGAGGCGGTTCCCGATTTTAAAGTGACTTTGGG
>JAGQYZ010000074.1 GCA_020435865.1 Aequorivita sp.
AAGGCTATGTAAGTATTTTTTTATAAGGCCTCATTGCAATTTGAAAGTCATGGGTAAAAGAAATAAAACATCAACAGGTTCTTTTCCGTTTTTCCCTGGAGTCATTTTCGGAAGACTTTTTATAACCCGCAATGCTTCTTTTTCTAATTCTTTATACTTTGCTTTTGCCTGAATGTCATCAACAAATCCATTTTTATTGATTTTAAACTGAATATTTATGCGTTGATTTCCTTTTTTAACTCTGGAATTTGGCTTTAAAAAAACATTAAAATTATTGGCAATATGTATTTTGATGTTTTCAGACATACAGATTCTGAGTTTTTCATTTTCATCTGCATAACATCCAGGAAATACAGGACTTTTTTCTACATTTTGAAGAGTATAAACTTTTTCTTTAGCTGATTGTGTAATTTTTTTATGGGAAAATCTATTTCAATATTAAATGTATCATAAAGCGTAATTCCGTCAAAATTTTTATATTTAGAAATAGGAAGTAGGTTTTCGATAACTCTTTGAGTAGTCTTGTACAATCCAATATTCTTAACATCTAGATGAATAATTTTGAAGTTTCCATTTTCATCAATGAGTACTTCCAAAAGCAATTTATCAGAATCCTGACCTAAATTACTTTTATTTTCTTCAAAAGCATTGATTAATAGGCTTTCAATATAACTTTTGAAACATGTATTTCGGGAAGCAATACTGCTACTTTCATTACAAGCCTCAAGACTTATGAATTGGCCAAAACTTTTTGAGTGAAAAAAAAGGATTAGCATGAAAGCAGCATACTTAGACAAAACTATTTCCCTGTTTTAAATGTAAATGGAACAGCCATTTTTATTGCACGGGGTTTTCCGCCCATCATTCCTGGTTTGGCCATCTTTGGGATTGCCAAAATGTTTCGTTTTGCTTCGTCCTGTAATGCTTTTGTACCTCCTGAAACATTGGTAACTTCAACCAAACCTTTTTCATTAATTACAAATTCTACAATCACTTTTCCTTGATCATTATTCTTATAGGCTTCCGCTGGGTACTTAAAATTCTTGGAAATGTGTGCAGCTAATTTTTGATTGAAGCAAGCATCTCTTTTTGCAGCATCCCCAGCTTCACATCCGGGCCAAACGGGCCCAATTTCTTTAAGGGTTACAGTATTTTTGTTAACATTGCCCCATTCTTCTTGAGCAAAAATTGTAGTTGAAAAAAGAATGAAGGCTGCAATGAGTAGATTTTTCATTTTTGGGAATTTGAGTTTATAATTAAATGGCAACGGCACCTTTAATGTGCGGATGCGGATTGTAATCCACAAGCGTAAAGTCATCAAAAGTGAAGCCAAAAATATCTTTTACATTTGGATTGAGCAACATTTTTGGCAAAGGACGCAGTTCACGCGAAAGTTGAAGTTCAACCTGTTCAAAATGATTGCTGTAAATATGCGCATCGCCAAAAGTGTGGACAAAATCACCCGGTTGGTATCCACAAACTTGTGCAACCATCATGGTTAACAATGCGTAGGAAGCAATATTAAAAGGAACCCCCAAGAAAATATCAGCGCTTCTTTGATAGAGTTGGCAGGATAACTTTCCTTCTGAAACATAAAATTGAAAGAACGCATGACAGGGTGGAAGTGCCGCTTTTCCATTGGCTACATTTTCAGCAAATGGTTTTGATGTGTCTGGCAATACACTTGGATTCCATGCACTAACTAGCATTCTTCTACTATCTGGATTCGTTTTGAGTGTTTGAATAATTTCTGAAATTTGATCTATTTCCTCACTGTTCCAATTGCGCCATTGGTGTCCGTAAACTGGACCCAAATTGCCGTTTTCATCTGCCCATTCGTTCCAAATGCGTACGCCGTTTTCTTGAAGATATTTAATGTTTGTATCGCCTTTTAAAAACCAAAGAAGTTCATAAATGATTGATTTAAGATGAAGTTTTTTGGTTGTAATCATTGGAAAACCTTCGCTGAGGTCAAAACGCATTTGATAGCCAAAAACGCTTTTGGTTCCTGTGCCTGTACGGTCGTGCTTTTCACTTCCGTTTTCTAATACGTGTTTTAGGAGGTCGTGATATTGCTTCATATTCCTTAGCTTTTTTGAATTTTCTAAAATAGAGAAATCACATCAAGAGAACGAACGGTAAAACTATATTATTTCAAAAGTTATTAACCACAATTCTTTGTTACCCAATTATCATTCCTGCAATTGTTGCAGAAATTAGCGAAGCAATTGTTCCGCCAATCAAAGCTTTCATTCCAAATTTTGAAAGAGTTTTACGTTGGCCCGGAGCTAATGATCCAATCCCTCCAATCTGAATGCCGATGGATGCAAAATTTGCAAAACCACAAAGCATGTAAGTTGCCATAATGATGCTTTTTTCATAATTTAGGTGCAATTCGTTTGAAACGTTTTTAAGTTCTGCCAACTGGATGTATCCTACAAATTCGCTGGCGGCGAGTTTTATTCCTAATAATTGGCCCATCATTGTCATGTCTTCTTTTGCAACACCAATGAGCCACATTAACGGGGCAAAGATAGTTCCGAGAATTGCTTCCAAAGAAAGGCTTTTATACGCCGAATTTGCCGCAACCCAATCATTAATGGTTGTAATATCGCCAATCCATCCTAGAATTCCGTTCAACATAGCGATAAAGGCCACAAAAACCAAAAGCATGGCACCCACGTTTACCGCTAAACGCAACCCTTCGGTAGTTCCGTTTGCAATGGCGTCTAAAAAGTTGGAGCCAATTTTCTCTGCAGAAACGTGTACGTCTTTATCAATAGGTTCTGTTTGTGGGAATAATATTTTTGAAATAACAATTGCACCTGGAGCTGCCATTACGGAAGCTGCCAAAAGGTGTTTTGCAAACATCAATCGTAAAGCTGGATCATCACCGCCCAAAAAACCAATGTATGCGGCAAGAACTGCGCCCGCAACAGTTGCCATTCCGCCCACCATAACCAGTAGCATTTCAGACTTGTTCATTTTTTCCAAATATGCTTTAATTAGTAATGGCGCTTCGGTTTGGCCTAAAAATATGTTTCCAGCAACACTCAAACTTTCAGCTCCGGAAATGTTTAAAAGCTTTGTGAGCAACCATCCCATTCCTTTTACTACAATCTGAATAATGCCGAAGTAGAAAAGAACAGAGGTCAATGCAGAGAAAAAGATGATAGTTGGTAAAACTTGAAAAGCAAATATGAAACCGAACGAGTTTATATCCAACATTCCACCAAAGAGGAACTCGCTTCCAGCTCTGGTATATTCCAAAACGTTCACAAAAAGTTGGCCTACTGCTTCAAAACCATTTTTTATGAAACTTACTTTTAGTACACCAATGGCAATCAGCAACTGAAAAGCAAGGCCAATTCCAACTGTTTTCCAATTGATGGCTTTTCTGTTTGAGCTGAAAAGAATTGCTATTACAATCAGTGAAATCATCCCAAGAATTCCACGCCAAAGGCTTTGCATAGAAAAACCTTGACTGGGTATTATTTCTGAATTTTTTACATCAGTTAGAGGTATAGTAGCAGTTTTTGTACTTGGAAGTTTTAGAAGGTATTCAAGGTTGTTTTCAGAAAGTGAAAGTGTACTATCAGTAACTTGAGCGACGCGGAATCTTCTGATGCTATCGCTGGGTTTGTTAAAAAAGAGTACTAATAGATTATTTTGAAAAATATAATCGCCACTGGATTTTACACTGTCGTTTGGTGCTAATTGATATTCAAAAGTCCCATTTTCGAGTTTTAAATAATCTTTTTCTGGATTGATGTTGAGGATGGAAAGACCATTTTGATCTTTTACTTCTGAAAATTGCCAATTTTTTTCAATGCTTTGGCCAAAAATGGTTCCGAAGAAAAGCAGCGCAATGGCTGCAAGTGTAAATTTCTGCATAAGTTAATTAAAATTCAACCCTTTGATTGCCTGTCCGTTCCATTCAGGTGGGCACTCAGGGAGACAAATTTAAAATTCAAAAACTGACTACTGGCTACTGATTACTAAAATTACTCCCTTTTCGAGATTTCATCCCGAAGGCTTGCTGCTTTTTCGTAGTTTTCGTTTTTTACGGCTTCGCCTAGCATCTTGTTTAATTCGCTAAGGCTGATTTTGCTGTAATCTTCACTAGCTGGTTTAACTGATTCTTTGTCTTCTCCCAAAATCAAATTTTCTATGACTGCTTCTTCCTTTTTTGAAAGCGCTTTTTTGGAGGTTGATGTTTTTAGATAAATTCCAGCTTTGTCCAAAATGTTTTTATAGGTAAAAATAGGTGCCTTAAATCGAAGTGCCAATGCAATGGCATCACTGGTTCGGGCGTCTATTATTTCTTCAATTTTGTCACGTTCACAAATTATACTTGAGTAGAAAACACCGTCCACCAATTTGTGGATTATCACCTGTTTCACTACAATATCGAAACGGTCTGCAAAGTTTTTGAACAGATCATGTGTTAATGGGCGTGGAGGTGTTATTTCCTTTTCTAGCGCAATGGCGATTGACTGTGCCTCAAAAGCGCCGATTACAATTGGTAGCTTACGTTCTCCGTCAACTTCATTCAATATAAGGGCATACGCACCATTTTGTGTTTGGCTGTAAGATATTCCTTTTATGGCAAGTTTTACTAAACTCATATTCAGTGGTCAGTATTCAGTACGAAGTGTTCAGTTAAACAATAGATTATAAAAATAATGAAATAAAGAACAATAAAAAAAGGCTGTTTAAATTTGGATGTTTCCGTATCTAAACAGCCTTTTTCGAGGCACAAATTAATAAAAAATTATG
>JAGQYZ010000075.1 GCA_020435865.1 Aequorivita sp.
CCAAGCCTTCCATTGGAAGTACTCATCAACAGTATTTTCTTTTCTTCCAAAAATTTTCGATCCAGCCTTGATAGCCAATCAATTGTATTTTTAAAATATGCCGAAACTGTTCGGTTATGCTCATTCACAGAAATAATCAGTGCATCAGCTTCTTTTATTTTATTGTAAAGCATTTTTAAGTCTACAGAATAGCCTTTTTCGCGTTCAATATCTTCACTGAACATAGGCAAAACATAATCTGACAATTTAATAACTTCAACTGTTTGTCCAACAATCTGTGTAGCCACAAAACTGGCTAATGTATGGTTGATGGATTTACTGCTATTACTCCCTGCAAAACATAAAATTTTTTTCATCTGTCAAAGTTATAGAAATGCAGTGTTTAAAAAAACCCGCATCAAAGAATTTGACACGGGTTTTAAATAAATTGAAAATTTAATTTACTAGAGCTTCACAATACGTTTTACAACACTTGTGTTTTCAGCATTAATTTTCACAAAATACATTCCTGTAGCAAGATCATCTAATGAGAAATTAGTTTCAATGCCTGCTTCGGAAAGGTCTATGTTTTTAATAATTCTGCCTTTCACATCAGTAATGATTATGTTGCTCAATTGTGCTGTTGTATGGTTTTTCAACGTGATTTCACCAGTAGTTGGGTTTGGATAAAGAATCAAGTTGTTGGCAAATTCATTTTCGCCTATTCCAACTAACTCATCCACTGTAACTGTAAAAGTACAAGTGTCTTCATTGCCAGCAGCATCAGTTGCAGTCATTGTCATAGTTGTAACACCAACGCCAACCATAGTTCCGGCTACTGGATCTTGAGTTATAACTGGATCTGGACTACAGTTATCTGTTGCAGATGCATCGCCGGTATAATCTGGCAATGTAAATTGTTGTCCAGAAGGTACCGAAACAGAAACGTTTGCTGGGCAAGTAATCACAGGGTTTTCAGTTTCAGCGATAACTTCAGCCAGCGTACGCTCACCAGGGCAACCTGAAGCTCCTAAACTAATATCACTGTTAGGTGTTCCAAAATCAGAAGTTTCACAAGTTCCTGACCAATCAGCTGCAGAATCTGAATCTCCAGTTCTTCGGAAAGAATCTGAGCCACACTCTGAGGTTAATGAAGCGCCAATGCCACTCCAATCAAGATCAGCAGCAGTAATATTGAAACCTGATATTGTAACATTAAATCCAGCAATTTCGGAAGCACTGAAATTCCAGAATACAGAATCAACAACATTTCCACTTGGGTCTATAATCAATATCCATCCTGTTCCAGCATTATCCCAGAACAAATTATTTCCCCAATAGCCAGCACCTCCATCGTCGTTATAATCAACAACAGAATTTGCCGCCATATTACCAAGTGTTTTCACTATTGTGTTTACACTGTTGATATTTGCATAAGGGGTGTCACTAACTGCAACTTTATAGCCAGAATAATCAGTAGCAACACCAACATTTTGAATTTCAAATCTGTCAGGTGTTTCTAAACTAATTTCTGAAATAACCAATTGTGACAATGGTCCAGGAGCACTTTCCTGTGCATAAACATCTGTCGTTCCGGTTGGTGTAAACGTATAAGATGTGCCTTCAAAAAGGAAGTTTCCTCCCGTTAAGGCATCAAACCATCTAATTACATTGTTAGGGTCATTTAAAGTAGCTGTTACGGTCACTGGATCACCAACGCAGAAATCTGACACTCCCGTTGTAGTTGGTCCAGCAGGCACTGATAATACTTCAATAGTATCTGTGGCAGATGATGCTATAGAGCAAGGACCAGCTGGAACATCATAAGTAATTGTATGTACACCTACACCAGCTGCAGCAGGATCAAATGTAAAAGTTGAACCATTGCCATCATCAGTAACTCCTGTTCCGCTATAAGTTCCACCACTAGGAGTTCCTCCAGTTAAACCAGTCTGTACACCAGAAGTTGCACACACCTCTTCCAAAACAGATAAAGAAGCTGTTTGTGAAGGAGTATCAAAAGCTTGTGTACCGTCACTTCTGCTTCCAGAAGACCCTTGGCTTGCACTATATCCTAATCCTCTTTTTGCAAAAGCATCCCAAAGAAGACATTCATTTGCGCCACCATATAGCGCTTGGTCAGCAGCAAAAATTGCATCACGACCATCTACAAAACCAGGGCTACAAGGTTGCAATTTCATTCCTTCTGTAACCAATGCCAATGCCTGAATATTTCCAGCATCTTGGTTAACATCGCCAGTAAAATTGTAGGGGTTTGGATCAAAACCGTGCTCGTCTATTAAAGCCCAGGTTACTTCCCATAACATTTCTGCCCAAACCGAGCCAACACCATGGGGAACAGCTGCTGTTTTAATAAAATCATACGTTTGTGGGTTCACGCCCATATCAGTACTATATGGATAATCACGAATTCCACCACCTCCTTGGCCTTGTCCAAATAGGTACGTTCCTACTCCACGTGCATCAGTGCCAGTATCTCCAGGTTCGATGGTCAATATTACACCGAAAAAGTCACTCCATCCTTCTCCCATTTGCTCTTGGTTTTGCAAACAGTTTGATGCGTTAGGACCACCTGTTAAACGGTTTGATATTCCATGGCTATATTCATGAATGATTACCAAGCTATCAAAATCTCCATCTTTATCTCCGCAAATGTACATTTGCATTGTTGGGTTATTACCATCTGAAGGGGTTCCAAAGTTAGCGTTACATGTTCCAGAACCGTCCTGTGCTTCTGCATTTACTGAGTCACTTCCAGCGCCACCGTTTCCATAGTTATTTTCTTGAAAGTTACCACTTACCTCATCAAAACCATAATGATACATAATGTCGTGGTAAATATTGTTTATATAGAAAAGATTGGTTATTGCAGCATCTTCATATTGATTTCCATTGGTATAAATTTGACTAAAAGGGTAGCCCGTAAACTCCAAATTAGCACCTGCATCTGGCTGGTAACCTGAGTTGTTTCCATCTTCATAAGCGTTTGCATTATTACCACGTGTTGTAGTAAATTCAGCTCCAGCAACACCATTTGTATCATGCCATCCAAAAGGTGAGGCAATTGGATCTGCAGGTTGAACTTCAATAGTTCGCGCTCCATAATATGGGCTTTCAAGTGGTAGCTTAAATACTTCATAACATTCTGTACAGGCTGCAGGAGTATTGGCTATAATTTCATCGTAATTTGGTATATCATATAAGTTAGTGTTAAAATTCATCTCTTTCACATCATTACTATGATCGTGATGCATTGTACAGCTAACCATCCAGTTTGCTTTGTTTACAATCTCGCCCGTGGTTGCATTAACTCTTAAGCTCCACCAGTCTTGTTGGCTTTTTTCCTGAATTGAAATATCCCAGCATAAAACTAGTTGGTTGTTTTCAGTAAGTGCATACATCAATTTTGCAGGTATGGGGCTTAAAGAAATTCCACCATCGCTAAGCAATGTTTCCTTAGCAACTCCTGTGGAACTTTCCAGTACAGACAAGGAGCCATTAATGGAATATCCCAATTGCAAAGCCGCAGCTTGAACTGCCTGAACTGCTGTAAGCCCAGGTTGTGTAGAACCCGATAGTTTTTCAGCAGTACTTTTAATAAATTTGTTGTCCTTAGATATCACTTTCCCGTTTGCCAAAATATGGATGCCAGATTCTGTTCCATAAATTTCGATTCCATTCAATAATTGTCTGAAATACAAGTGTTGAATTCCACTAACTCTACTAACAGATTCACTTGTTATTTGCCACTGTAAATCTTGTGGCAATAATTCATTTTGCTCTAGAAAATGATTCAATTGTTTGTTGATCACTCCTGAAAAATTTTGCGCAATCATGGTGCACGAAAACACTAACATAATTGCCAAGAAGAAATTCCGGGTAACTTTTTTCATTTTTGATTTGTTTGGATTAATAATTAGTTTTAAGCAGATTAAGTTTTTGTAAAGCTATCAAAAAATATATTTTTCACAACTTTTTCTTAAAATTCAGAAGGAATTTAACATATTGAAAATAGAATATTATTGATTTTTATGGAAGAAACATAAGCGCTATAAATTCCAAAGTAATAATTTCATTACATTTACTTTCAAAAAAAGCTCTATGGAACAACCCAACGACCTTATTGTTGCAATGCAAAATGGAGACGAGAAAGCATTTTCCCGTTTATATACTATGTATAGCGAAGCTATTTATGGAATCATTTACAGTATTATTTTGGATGAAAACACAGCAGAAGAATTATTGCAGGATGTATTCATAAAAGTCTGGAACAACGCCTCTTCTTATTCCATCAAAAAAGGCCGTTTTTTTACGTGGCTTCTGAATATTGCCCGTAATACTGCGATAGACGAAACTAGATCCAAATCATTTAAGAACTCTAGAAAAAACCTAAGTACCACAAATTTCGTAGATATATTATCATCCTCAGATAGTTTAAACAGAGCAACCAATGCCATAGGATTAAAAAAGTTTGTGAATGCACTAAAACCTGCTTGCATCAAGATAATTGATCTTTTATATTTTAAGGGATTTACCCAGGCAGAGGCTTCAAAAAAATTGGAAATACCGTTAGGAACAATAAAAACAAGAAACAGAACCTGCATCAATGAATTGCGGGTAATTGTTTTAGGATAAAAAATATGACTCCAGAAGAAATAATAACATCAGGAAATTTAGAACTTTACGTTTGTGGTGTATTGCCACCAGAGGAAGTTGCAGAAGTGGAAGAAGCAATTGCCGCTCACCCCGAAGTGAAACGTGAAACCGAGCTTATTGAGCAGTCATTGTTGCACTTGGCCGAATCAGTAGCTCCACCAGTACAAGCAATGACTTGGACTTATATATTGAATTCAATAAGAAATATAAAAGACAAGGGGGACAACAAAATAAGAACACTTAATTGGCCAGCAATTACGGGTTGGGCAGCAGCAATTTTGTTTATGGGCGGAATTATGTGGATGCTGAAGCAAACAAATGATTTGAATAATAAGCTACAAGTAACCACTACAGAAAACACAGTTTTAAAGGAAGAAAAATCTACAGTTGAAAATCAACTTGCTGAAAACAACAAAACTCTTGAAATATTAAGATCAAAAGAGTATCAAGCATACACCCTTCCAGGAAATCAAGCAGTTGCCCCCGAAGCTTTTGCAAAAGTTTATTTGAACAAAAAGGAAAACGTAGCGTATATAGACATTAAAGGTTTACCGACACCTCCACGTGGAAAGGTTTACCAAGTATGGTCGCTTAAAATGGAGCCATTAACTCCAACCAGTGTTGGTCTGATTGACTCTCAAAACAAAGTTGGCGATGGAATCTATAAATTTGTAAACTTTCCAGCGCCAGAAGCTTTTGGAATAACACTAGAGCCTGAAGGTGGAAGCGAAACGCCTACCCTAACTCAATTATATACATTGGGAATGATAACCATTTAAAAAAATAATTTAAATTAAAAACCTGGACGCTTGTCTAGGTTTTTTTATTCTAACAATTGCCAGTATAAGTATTCAAGTATTCCACTAAGTAAAATGAGAACGTCCATCATTTCTGATGGACGCCTCAACTAACAAAAAAACTCTAAAAAACCGGTTTAACCAGTTTTTGTATAATCTATCAATTTCTTGATAGACAACCAACCTCCATATTACTTACGTAATAAATTCAAACATGGTTTTCTTTTTTTATAAATTTTCAATTTCTTTTGCTTTTATTGGTCCCAACTCATATGTAGCACCCATTAATTCTTCTTTTAGGGAAGCTACTTTCTCCTTCATCCCATTTGCTTTATATATTAATGCTGAATGAAAAAGTGCTTTTGGTTCTGAGGTTTTGCCTTCCACATATTCTTCAATCGTTTTTAGGGCAGCTTCTTTGTCTCCTACTTTTAACTGAGCATACGCCAGTAATTGATATGTTTCTGGTGTAGCACGATTTGTAATTTCCATGGCGGCCAATTTCAATGCTTTTTCTGGGGCACGATCCGCATAAAGATCTATAAGGTACGTATTGTACATTCCACCATAATCAGGGTTTTCTGTAGCTTTTATAAATTTGTTATATTCTTTTTTCGCTTCGGAAGTGTTTCCGTCAAATTCTGCCATTTGCCCTTTTAAAAGGTAATAGTCTGGCGCTTTGTGGTTTGTCATGACAGAATCTAAGATACGGTTTGCCTCTTTGGTGTTTTTTTCAGATGAATAAATCATCCAAGCAATTTGTTTCTTCACATAATGATTGTCTGGCTCAATGGCCAAAGTTTTTAAATAGCTATTGTATGAATCCTGGATTCTTCCCGCATGTCCATAAAAATCACCAATATTGCTGTAAACCCATAATTTCAAGCCTTTGTTGTCACGCTCTTCAGCTATTTTCTTGGCTTGTTCCATATATTTAATGGCCGCTTCAAGATTACCGCTATGATCGCTCCATTTCGCTAAACGTATCAAATAATTGAAATCCTTTGGGTCTTTTATTTTACCCAAAAACGTGTCTGCACTCTTGTAATCACCCAGTTCCATTGTTACATCAAAAAGCATCATTTCGGTTTCTTTATGATTATCGGGAAAAGTATAAGCACTGTCTAACAGAACCTTGGCTTCTTTAAAACGGTGTTGCGAAACGTAGTTATGTGCTAAACTGCGCATATAAGAATCTTTGTTGCGTGCCGAAACATCAAGCGACTTCTTGATAAGCTTTTCTGAAGTTTTCAATTCTGAAATATCTCCTGTAATTCCGAATAGTGCTGCGTGCATTCCAGCCAAACGGCTCATTTCCATTAAATGTGTTGAATCGTTATTAAATTCTTTCTGCCAAAATTTAAATTCTTCTTGAAGAAGATCTTTGGAAGGGGTATTGCTCGTAATAAGGTATGGATCATAATCTTTGCTGTTAGTTATATTTTTTGGGTTTTCTTGACACCCAAAAAGAACAGTAACAAATAGTATTGTTATTATCTTTTTCATCTTTTAAAAATTTTTACTTCGGTTGTGCTTTTATTTAAAATACTTTTTAAACCAAAAAAAGAGAACAAGCTGTTCTCTTTTTTTTTATCTGTAAGCTTCAAAATTAAAATGGTGCAGCCATATATGGAAAGGAATTTGAAAATGCAACATCATTTGCAGGTACTCCATCACTGGTTAAAGTTGGATTTTCAGTTCCGTCAGGGCCTCCAAAAATCAACAATAACGACACATCAATAACATCATCGCTCAAAGCTCTACCAGTAAGTATTTCTGTTCCGTTAAAATAGGTTGTTGTTCCTGTTTGCGCCAACCACAATACATCGTTTGAAAGTACTGTTGTGAAAGTCGCAGCATCAAGACCTAAAGCATTTGTTGTATAGCCAGCATTCAATGCAAGTAAGTTGGTCTGGAACTTACTCTGGAAAGCTGCCTGCATTTCAGATGGAACTGTAACATTAAAAGCGTCTTTAAAGCCTGTAGATCCAAATACGGTATTTATACCGGGACGACCCATTTGGTCTTCCTGAATATATGTTCCGCTAAAATCCAACACTTCGCCACAAGGCAAACAAGCAGTTCCTCCACAGTCAATGCCTGTTTCGTCCCCGTTTAAAATTCCATCATCACAGGTTGCATTAATAATAACGTTGTCATCTTCATCTTTACATTGTACAAACAATAATGATGTTGTTATTGCAGCAAAAAGGTATATATATTTAAATGTTTTCATCTCTTATGTTTTTTTAAAGTTTAGTAATCTTTATTGTTTTCTTTTGGCTTCTACCCATACATTATAAATAGGAGTACTTGCCGCAAAAGGATTAACACCTGCGGTCCCGCCTGGAAGCATAGATTTTGGAAATTCCACAACAACACTTAAAACATTTTTACCTGCAAAAGTATCTGTGCCTGGATTTTCAAAACCAGAAGCTGTTCCAGCAAGTACGGCATTGTACTGATTAAAGTCAAAGAAGAAAGGATCTTCACGAGGTCCTGCAAAAAACTTCATCCCATTTTTTTCTGCTATCTGAACATCGTCTCTAGTGGAAATTTTCACGCTATATGGTGTAGAAGTGTCAATCGTACTTTTAATACCTTCCGAACCACTAAAGGTTGGAACCGAAGGGCCAAAGAAGTACATAGAATCGCCACGTTTTATGGCTTGAATAACTAAATCTTCCTTAAGGTCGTTGTTATAATCTATATTGAACTCAATCAATACAGTTTCGTCAAACGAAGCTTGGTCTGTAGGTGATCCAGGAGGTAAAAGTCCTTGCACATTTGCGGCAAAAACAAAGTTGTTGTTGTTTTCGCCCTGAAAGGCATAAAAGTCTGTAATATCCGCCGTTGTACCTGCAACAGCTGGTGCATCAATGTGATCTGCCGCTATTAAAAATATTGACAATGTGACTATACCCAGTCCACCAATTAATGCAAAAAGTTTTGATTTTTTCATCTTTTTTGTTGATTTATATTATTTATTTTTACTTGTTCGCTTATACTTACGCTTAAATGTAACTGCGTGGTTTTTATAAATACGTTAATTTTTTGTTAACAGAAAAAACTACTGATTTGAAAGCTCTAAAATAATCATAAATAATTCGATGAACCCTTCCGCAGCTGATTGGATATTAAAATTTTTAAATCTTTTTGAAAAGAAGGGACTCATTGATGCATTTGAAAACGACCAAAAGTTTTATGAAGCTTTAAAACAGACTGGTTTTATCTATGGAGTCTCAGTTTCAGCACTGCCCAAAAAATCTCTGGGCAAATTGAAACTTACCAAAGAAGAGCTTACCAAAATAAATTTATTCCACGCATTGCTCTTTCAGTTTTTTCAAACAAACAAAAATGGCACCTTTGAGGAAGCTATCAATGATATTTTGTCTTTTTATAATCAACTTGAAAAGGGAAAGACTGGTTTTTTTCAAAAATTTTCGCTTTCACAAAGTCCTTCAAATACCTTAGAACACATATTGTCTGCTCGCTTGCAGTCTGCAAATTCACTTTTAAAGAAAAATACAATTTCCTTGCTTACCTATGCCCTGCTCTATCTAGATGTGCTATCATATAAGCATTGGCAAAAAGATCCTAATTCAGTAAAAAAATATTACAGGCAGCAAGAAACCATT
>JAGQYZ010000076.1:0-492 GCA_020435865.1 Aequorivita sp.
GAATTTCAGGGCGATGCCTCAAAAGTTATTTTTTATTATACCGCTGAAGAGCGGGTTGATTTTCGTGAATTGATAAAGGAATTTGCAAGGACTTTCAACACACGTATTGAAATGAAACAAGTTGGTTTCCGCCAGGAAGCCGCACGTTTGGGCGGAATAGGTAGTTGCGGCCGTGAACTTTGTTGTTCCACTTGGCTGACGGATTTTCGTTCCGTAAATACTTCCGCAGCACGTTATCAGCAACTTTCCTTGAATCCACAAAAACTGGCAGGACAATGTGGAAAACTGAAATGTTGTTTGAATTATGAATTGGACACCTATCTGGAAGCTTTGGAATCATTCCCAAGTACCGAAACAAAACTTCAAACTGAAAAAGGGACTGCCACTTGCCAAAAAATAGATATTTTTAAAGGTTTGTTATGGTATGCCTATGAAAAGGAATTTATGAATTGGCACGAATTAACCGCAGAAAAGGCCAATGAAATAATAGCG
>JAGQYZ010000076.1:604-5691 GCA_020435865.1 Aequorivita sp.
CGCTTTGACCAACCAAAACAAAAAGGAAAAAAACGTCGGAATAAAAGCCGAAACAAAAACCGTGGAAAAGCTGAAACTACTGCAGCAAATACTTCCAAAAATCCACAACAAAAAAAGTCAAGAAACAAGCAGAGGAATAGAACCGAAAATCAAAACAGAAACTCCAAGCCACCAAAAAATGAATAAATTATTGGCACTTTTTTTGTTGGCTGTGATTTTCGTATCGTGCGAATCAAACACCGTTTTTAGTGAAACGAGAAGTATGGATGGGTTTTGGGGTGCTGATGAAGTAGTTGAATTTAAACTCCCAGAAATGGATTCGCTAAAAAAATACAATCTGTTTCTAAACATTAGAAACACTAACGAATACAAGTTCAACAATCTATTTTTGATAGTTTCAATGAATTTTCCCCACGGAAAAACCATAACCGACACTCTTGAATACCGAATGGCTAATCCTGATGGCTCATGGATGGGTCAAGGAATTGGCGATGTAAAAGAAAACAAACTATGGTACAAAGAAAATGTACAATTTTTTGAAGAAGGCAATTACACTGTGGATATAGCCCAAGCAATGCGCAATAATGGCGATGTGGAAGGCGTTACAAAACTCGAAGGCATTACAGATGTTGGCTTCAGTATTGAAGAAGCTACCAAACAGTAAAAATAATATGGCAACAAAAAAAGCAACTCCAAAAAAGAAAAATCAAAATGATGTTAGCCGTCATATCAAAACCTTTTGGAAAATTTTTACAGGGTTTATTTTATTTGTAATCTTAATTTTTTTATTAGCCTCATGGGGCATTTTTGGAAGCCTTCCTGATGAAACCAGCCTTGAAAATCCCGAAAAAAATCTCGCTACTGAAATTATTTCTTCCGATGGAAAAACAATCGGAAAGTTTTATAAAGAAAATAGAACTCCTGTCCCTTTTGATTCTTTACCCGATCATCTTGTAAATGCATTAGTGGCTACTGAAGACGCACGATTTTATGACCATTCTGGCATAGATGGAAGAGGAACTTTACGTGCCGTAGCGTTTTTAGGTACACGTGGCGGTGCCAGTACCATAAGCCAGCAGTTGGCAAAACTTTTCTTTACGGACCAAGTTTCACGGAACAAACTACAGCGGGGGTTGCAAAAAATAAAGGAATGGATTATTGCAATTCGCTTAGAACGTCGTTACACAAAGGAAGAAATTATAACCATGTATTTCAACGAATATGATTTTGTGAACCAAGCCGTAGGAATAGAATCTGCAGCCCATATTTATTTTGACAAACCACCCGCAGCGCTTTCTACTGTTGAATCTGCAACACTTGTGGGAATGTTTAAGAATTCTTCACTTTATAATCCAGTACGAAACCCAGAGGGTGTTACCAATAGAAGAAATGTAGTACTCGCCCAAATGGAGAAGTACAATTATATTTCAGAAAAAGTAATGGATTCATTGCAGGCACTTCCATTAAACATAACATTTACTCCGCAAGGCCACGATGAGGGAAGTGCAACGTATTTTCGTGAATATGCCCGTAATTTTATGGAGAATTGGATAAAAGAACATCCAAAACCCGATGGCAGCAAATACAATATTTATCAAGATGGATTGAAAGTTTTTGTTACCATTGACAGCAAAATGCAAGAATATGCCGAAGAAGCCGTAAAAAAGCACATGGCGCATTTACAGGAAGCGTTTGAGGATCAAAACAAAAAGAACAAAACCGCTCCATTTCGTGATATAACTGAAAAAGAAACGGAAAGCATCTTGAACCAAGCCATGCGAAAAAGTGACCGTTGGCGTGAAATGAAGAAACAAGGTAAAGATGAAGAAGAAATCATAAAAAGTTTCAAAAAGAAAGTCCCAATGCGTGTTTTCTCTTGGAAGGGAGATATTGATACTATTATGACGCCGATGGATTCCATTCGCTATCATAAATCTTTCTTGCAAGCTGCAATGATGTCCATGACCCCCCAAACCGGTGAAGTGAAAGCTTGGGTAGGCGGCATAGACTATAAACATTATAAGTATGACATGGTTAAAAAAGGAAGGCGTCAAATAGGTTCTACCTTTAAGCCTTTTGTTTATGCTACAGCCATAGACCAAATGCATATGTCTCCATGTGATACTTTACCAAATACCTTATATACAATTCCTGCTGGTAAATATGGCCTTCAAAAACCGTGGACACCAAAAAATTCAGGCGGTAGCTATGGCGGAATGGTTACTTTAAAATATGCACTTGCCAATTCCATAAATACTATTACAGCAAGATTGATAGATCGCGTGGGGCCAGAACCTGTAATAGATCTGGTGAAAAAATTGGGCGTTAATACCGAAAATATGCCTGCAGTACCCTCGATTGCTCTAGGAACGCCAGACATTTCAGTTTATGAGCTTGTGGGTGCCTACAGTACTTTTGCCAATGAAGGGGTGTATGTTGAACCGGTATTAATTCAGAGAATTGAGGACAAAAACGGTACGGTACTATATCAAAATGTACCTAAAACAAAAGATGTTATTAGTAATGAAACTGCCTACGTAACTGTTAGTTTAATGGAAGGTGTAACACAATCTGGATCTGGAGCTCGATTGAGAGGAACTTGGGCGGTAAATTCTCCAATCTATAAAAATGCAGTTACTGGATATCCGTATGATTTTAAAAATCCAATAGCCGGAAAAACTGGAACTACACAGAATAATAGTGATGGATGGTTTATGGGTATGGTCCCTAACCTTGTTACAGGAGTTTGGGTAGGTGGTGATGACCGAGCTACACACTTTGGCTCCACTGCTTATGGACAGGGCGCAACAATGGCACTACCAATTTGGGGTATGTATATGAAAAGTTGCTATGCAGATAAAGATTTGGATGTTTCAACAGGAAATTTCAAGCGCCCCGAAAATCTTTCTATTGAAACAGATTGTTCAAAATGGCGTGAAGGCAACCCAGATGAAGAGGAAATGCCGGATGAGTTTGGCATTTAAACCATTTCAATACTCATATCAAAAATTGAAAAAACCTCACAGGCTTTAGGGTCTTGTGAGGTTTTTTTATAGGTTGAAATTTTGTAATTTTCAGAAAAATTAAAAAATGATAAAAAAGACAGTTGCAAATGTCCGTGAAGCCTGTGAAGGCATTGCTGACGGAATGACTTTTATGCTCGGTGGCTTTGGGCTTTGTGGCATTCCAGAAAATATAATTTCTGAATTGGTCCGCAGAAACGTTCAGAATGTTACCTGTATTTCAAATAACGCTGGCGTAGATGATTTTGGGCTTGGGCTTTTGTTGAAAAAACATCAAATAAAGAAAATGATTTCTTCTTATGTAGGCGAAAACGCCGAATTTGAACGCCAAATGCTCAATGGCGAAATGGAAGTGGAACTGATTCCGCAGGGAACGTTGGCACAACGCTGTGAAGCCGCCAGAAGTGGAATACCTGCATTTTATACTCCAGCTGGTTACGGAACAGAAGTGGCTGAAGGAAAGGAAACCCGAGAATTTCGCGGAAAAATGCATGTAATGGAAAAAGCTTTTGAAGCAGACTTTTCTTTCGTAAAAGCTTGGAAAGGGGATGAAGCCGGAAACCTCATCTTTAAAGGAACAGCCAGAAATTTCAACCCAGCTATGTGCGGGGCAGGAAAAATTACTGTTGCAGAAGTGGAAGAGCTTGTTCCCGCTGGCCAATTGGATCCCAACCAAATTCATATCCCTGGAATTTTTATCCAGAGAATATTTCAAGGGGAAAATTATGAAAAGAGAATTGAGCAATTAACGGTTAGAAAAAGAAACTAATGGCACTTTCAAAAGAACAAATAGCACAGCGCATAGCAAAAGAAGTAAAAGACGGTTACTATGTAAATTTAGGAATCGGAATACCAACACTGGTAGCCAACTTTGTGCGAAACGATATAAGTGTAGAATTTCAAAGTGAAAATGGAGTTCTCGGAATGGGCCCTTTTCCCTTTGAAGGCGAAGAAGATCCTGATCTTATTAATGCTGGGAAGCAAACAATCACCGCCTTGCCTGGAGCATCCTTCTTTGATTCAGCAATGAGTTTTGGGATGATTCGCGGTCAGCACGTTGATCTAACCATTTTAGGTGCTATGGAAGTTTCTCAAAATGGCGACATAGCCAACTGGAAAATACCTGGAAAAATGGTTAAAGGGATGGGCGGCGCTATGGATTTGGTGGCTTCTGCTGAAAACATCATTGTTGCAATGATGCATACAAACCGCGAAGGCGAATCTAAGCTTCTAAAAGAATGTAGTTTACCACTAACGGGTGTGAATTGTGTAAAAAAAATTGTCACAAATCTTGCCGTATTGGAAATTGTTGATGGAAAATTTCTACTTCTCGAACGTGCTCCGGGAGTTTCAGTTGAAGAAATTCAGAAAGCTACTGAGGGCGATTTGATAGTAAAAGGAGACATTATTGAGATGAAATTTTAATATCTGACAGATTTTTTAAACAATAAAAAACCATGAAATCATGGTTTTTTTATTGAAAAAACTCAAGAAAAAAAGAACAAATGTTAAAATTTAGTGTATTTCATCGAATTTATGTGCTTTTTATCGTTATATTGTAAAATAGTTCACATCTTAGCAGACCCAAATTTTACCGACTTAACCTTATATGGAAAAAGTAATTAGATCATTTAAAAGCACTAAAGAATTGTTAGTAATTGTGCTTTTCATTTTTAAAAAAGTGTTTTTATTGATTTAAACTTTTTTTTATGGTTGTTTAATCCCCAAATCTGTTGTGAAACAGATAATATTAAGCCCGTTCTTTGTGAGGTTAGAACGGGTTTTTTTATGTTAAAAAATCAAGAAAAAACAACGATATGTTAAAATTTAATGTATTTCATCGAATTTATATGCTTTTTGTCGTTTAATTAGATAATAGTTCACATCTTAGCAGACCCAAATCTTACCAACTTAACCTCATATGGAAAAAGTAATTAGATCATTTAAAAGCACTAAAGAATTGTTACTAAACGTGCTTTTCATTTTTAAAAAAGTGTTTTTATTGGTTTAATCTTTTTTATGGTTGTTTTTTGCCCCAAATCTGTTGTGAAACAGATAAAAAAA
>JAGQYZ010000076.1:5755-12076 GCA_020435865.1 Aequorivita sp.
TTAAATTCCCTTTGGAATTGCCTCAATTAATTTCTTTGAATATTCTGTTTGTGGGTTTTCATAGATTTCATCTGCATCTCCCAATTCCTCTATTTTACCTTTGTTCATCACCAAGAGTTGGTCCGACATATATTTAACAACTGCCAAATCATGCGATATAAATATATAGGTAAAACCAAAATCATTCTTCAGTTCATTCAGTAAGTTCAAAACCTGCGCCTGTACTGAAATATCCAAGGCAGAAACCGATTCATCACAAATAACAAGTTTGGGCTCCACAGCTATAGTACGCGCAATACCAACACGCTGTCTTTGTCCTCCAGAAAGCTCGTGTGGATAGCGGTAAAAATAACTTTCATCCAAACCTACCTTTTCAAGCAATAATAGTACTCGTTCCTTTCTTTCCTTTTTAGACTTTCCCAAATTATGAACTTCCATAGGTTCCATCAATGCTTGGCCTAACATCAAGCGTGGGTTTAATGAAGAATAAGGATCTTGAAAAATAATCTGTATTTCCTTCCGAAGGTTTCTAATTTCGCCTTTTGATAGTTTTGTAAGTTCCTTTCCCTTGTACTTTATACTTCCAGAAGTTACTTTCTCCAATTGAATAATGGTTCTTCCCAATGTAGATTTTCCACAACCGGATTCGCCAACAAGCCCTAAGGTTTCACCTTCAAAAACTGCAAAACTTACCTCATCCACAGCTTTTATTATTTTCTTTTTTGCAAATATCCCAACGTTACTGAAATAATACTTTTCTAAATTGGTGATTTCCAAAATCGGCTTTTGGGTATAAATTTGCTTGTGCTTTTTGGCACGTTCAGTAGGTTTTACTTCGCGTTGTTGGAAACTTTTATCAGCTATGGAAGCAATAGTGGGCAATTTTGCCAACCGAACATCCAAAGAAGGCCGCGATGCCAAAAGGGCTTTTGTATATTCTGCTTTTGGATTTTTGAATATTTCAAGAGTCGTTGCATTTTCAACAATATCTCCTTTATACATTACAGCCACCCTATCTGCGATTTCGGAAACTAGATTTAAATCGTGTGATATGAAAAGCATCGCCATTTCTGTTTCTTGTTGAATGCTTTTCAAAAGTGAAATTATTTCCTTTTGAACTGTTACATCCAAAGCCGTGGTCGGTTCGTCTGCTATTAACAATTTTGGCTTACAGGAAATGGCCATAGCAATCATAACCCGTTGCATTTGCCCACCACTTATTTGGTGAGGGTAACTGTTGTAAATTTCATTAGGTCGTGGAAGTTTTACTTTTTCAAAAAGCGAAATGGTTTCTTTTTTTGCTTTGGAAGCATTCACTTTTAAATGAAGCCGAAGTATTTCAGATACTTGAAATCCGCATTTTAATGAAGGATTGAGCGCACTCATTGGTTCTTGAAAAATCATGGCTATTTCCTTTCCACGTATTTTTTGAAATTCTTTTTCGTTCATTTTCAGCAGCTCTTTTTCTTCAAAAAGAATACTTCCTGATAGTTGCGTTTGCTTTTTTGGCAATAAACCCATGATGGAAAGTGAGGTAACTGATTTTCCAGAACCAGACTCACCAACAATTCCTAAAATTTCATTTTTATAAACATCAAATGAAATAGAATGTAAAACTTCTGAGCTAATTTTCTTATTTCCAAAGGAAACCGAAAGTTCTTTAACCGACAACAAAGGAATTTTTTTCATCATTTCAAAGATAGGATAATCATAGCTATTTATTTTTAACTGTAGTTCGTCGAATAATATTTTATTTAAACGATTTTTATTGTTCATTTAAATGTTTTAAATAAAACAAAAAACAATTTATTCACTAAATCTTATTTTATTATGAAAAAAATTAACAAGTTCGTTTTTCTGCTTTCATTATCAATTTTTGGTTTTTCGGCAGTAGTTTCTGCACAAAACAAAAAAGATGAAAAGAGAAACGTTAAACAACCAAAACAATTAATAGTTTTTGATGAATCTCATTCCTATTCGCTTCAAAATTCATCAACCCTTTTTAAAGAAGTTTTAAAACCATCCTCACAAACTACTTTTACTACTCTAAAACAAGAACAGGATCCGTTAGGGTTTACCCACAAAAAAATGCAACAATACTTTAACGGTGTTAAAGTTGAGTTTGCGACCGTTACACTAAATAGTAAAAACGGAACAGTACAAACATTAAACTCCGCCTACTTTCCTGTAGCTGAGGATTTTAATGTAACACCATCCATTAGCAACACACAAGCTCTAAACAGTGCTATTGCACACGTTGGAGCCACAAAATATATGTGGCAAAATGCCGCAGAATCAATATTGGCAGACAATTATAAAAAGCCAGATGGAGAACTAGTAATTGTTCCGGCCATTAAAAATATTTCTGAAACAAACCGACTTGCTTATAAATTTGATATTTACGCTACAGCACCTCTTTATAGGGCCGATGTATATATTGATGCCAAAACAGGACAATTTATTATGGAAAACAAAAAAATCCATGATGCCAATGTGCCTGCAACAGGAACTAGCCTATATAATGGTAGTGTTTCTTTTACAGCAGACAATTCGTCTGGGCCATACCGCTTACGCCAAACTGCAGACGGTGGTGGGATTCAAACATTTGATTTAAACAATAGCACCAACTATAACAATGCAGTTGATGTTACCAGTAACTCGACAAATTTTACTTCGAACCCAACTGGAGTTCAGGCTCATTTTGGTGCAGAACAAACCTACAAATACTATTCCCAGAGATACGGAAGAAACTCGTATAACAATTCGGGAGGCGTTATCAAATCATACGTTAGCTATTCATCAAACTATGTAAATGCTTTTTGGGACGGAAGCCGTATGACCTATGGGGATGGTGATGGCACAAATTATGGTCCTTTGGTTTCTTTGGATATTTGTGGGCATGAAATTACGCACGGCGTAACTGAATATTCTGCAAACTTAGTTTACAGCTACCAATCTGGAGCATTAAACGAATCATTTTCTGATGTTTTCGGGGAATCCATTGAAAAATTTGCTTCAGGAACCAACGACTGGTTAATGGGCGATGACATTGGTGCTGGTGGAAGTGGTGGCGCATTGCGCTCTATGAGCAATCCAAACGCTTATGGTGATCCAGACACATATCAAGGTACTTACTGGTATTCAGGTTCTGGAGATTCAGGAGGAGTACACACAAATTCTGGAGTACAAAACTTTTGGTTTTATGTTTTGAGCGTAGGTAAAAGTGGCACAAACGATAAAGGAGATAGTTATAACGTTACCGGAATTGGGATGGATAAAGCAGCAGCAATTGCTTACAGAAATCTTACTGTTTATTTAAATTCAAATTCACAGTATAGTGATGCCAGAAATGGTGCAATTCAAGCCGCAAAAGATTTATACGGTGCCGGAAGTGCTGAGGAAATTGCAACTACCAATGCTTGGTATGCCGTTGGCGTAGGGAGTGCCTATGATGATGGAAATCCACCACCTCCAGGAGATTGTCAAACTGGAGATATTTACCTATCAATTACTTTGGACAACTACCCAGAAGAAACAGCCTGGACCTTGAAAAATTCTTCAGGAACAACAATTGATTCTGCCAGTTATTCTACATCAAACCCAGATGGATCAACTGTTACAAGAACTTTTTCAAGTTTAGCTGTTGGTGATTATACATTTACCATTACTGATGCTTATGGAGATGGAATTTGCTGTGCTTATGGAAATGGTTCTTATACATTATCCAGCGATGCAGGTGTCATTTTTAGTGGAGGAAGTTTTGGAAGTTCAGAAACCACAGCTTTCTGTATTGAAGCTGGAACTGGGGGAGACACACAAGCTCCTTCTGCTCCATCTAATTTATCTGCTTCAAATATAACACAGACCACGGCTACACTTTCATGGAATGCATCTACAGACAATGTTGGCGTTACTGGTTATGATGTTTTCCAAGGAAGCACAAATTTAGGAAGCGTTACAGGAACCTCCGCAAATATTACCGGATTGTCGCCTTCAAGCTCATATTCCTTTAAAGTTCGTGCACACGATGCAGCCGGCAACAATTCTGGCTTCAGTAATACCGTAAACGTTACAACACTTTCAAACACGGTAACATATTGTTCTTCGCAAGGAAACAATACAAATGATGAATACATAGATAGAGTTCAACTAGGCAGTATTAATAATCTTTCTGGAAATAATGGAGGTTATGCAAATTTCACTAGCATTTCAACAACATTGTCAAAAGGAAGTAGTAATACAATTACCATAACCCCTAAATGGACAGGCACAGTATATCGTGAAGCATATAGGGTTTGGATTGATTATAACCAAGATGGCGATTTTAATGATTCTGGAGAGCAAGTATATTCTCGCTCAAGAACTACTTCATCAAACATTTCAGGTAGTTTTTCAGTTCCATCTTCTGCACTAAATGGCGCAACAAGGATGCGTGTTTCTATGAAATATAACGCAAATCCATCTTCTTGTGAAACATTTACCTATGGTGAAGTGGAAGATTATACAGTTATCATCAGTAATGCAGTTCAAGGAATTACGGGAGGTACAGACTTCAGCAATGCTGAAATGACTCTTTATCCTAACCCTGCAAAACACACATTGAATATTTCATTAATTGAGGCTACAGGCAAAGATTATGTGATATACAATACCGTTGGGCAGGTTGTTGGCAAAGGAAAATATACTGAAAATGTAGATGTTTCTTCATTGCGAAGTGGTGTTTACATCATTGAAGTAAATACTGAAAACAACAAACTCAGAAAACGTTTTGTGAAAGAATAATTAGTTAATGTTGATAATTAAAACGGCCCGTTTCAAATTTGAAACGGGCCGTTTGTTTTTTTGATGTATAAAATTTTAAAGAGGGTCACCAACTTTAACATCACATCTGTGTCCAGGCTGGCCGTGCGGTGGATTTATTCCGTTGCCTGAACTTGAAGATGGAACTGAATTCGTTTTGTTCATTTCAGGAGTTGTAGTAGAACTTCCCGAAGCACTGTTCAATGGTGCTCCCACAGGAATGTCGCATCTATGCCCTGGCTGCCCGTGTGCTGGGTTCATTGCCAAATCGCCACTTACATTTGCATCGTCTGTTGCTGGAGCCGCATTTTGAAGCGCTTGTTTTTTTTGCTCAAGGGTTGCCTCTTGAACAGTATTAGAAGTATCCGCTTCTGATTCTTTATCCTTACAGGCAATAAAAAACGGAGCCGAGGCAAGTAAAACTATTAAAAATGATTTTGGATTGAGTCTTGAAATTGTCATAGAGCAGCTATTTAAATATGACTGATAAATCTACTAAAAAATAAATAGAAAACAACATTCAGCCATTTTTGCCTTGAAAACCGCTATACAGAAAGAATTTCGTCTTCACTTAGAATTTCCTCATTCCGAAGTCGCAAAAGAATTTGGGCTACTGTGACTGTGTCCTTTTCACAATAAATGATAATTCTGTCAATGTCTTTTTCTTCGTAAAAAACACTTCGCACTTGGCTTCCATCAATATCATCTTTCGGAGAAGGAATGCCTAAAACGTATGCCATTAATTTAAGCGAAGTGAACGTTTTATAATCTCCAAATTTCCATAGTTCCAGTGTATCCAAATGGGGCACTTCCCAAGGCTTTTTTCCAAAAAGATCTAGTTTAAAAGGAATATCAATTTTATTGATAATCATTCTTCGGGCAATATATGGGAAGTCAAATTCTTTTCCATTGTGTGCGCAAAGCACATGATGCGGTTTGTTAAAATGGGTCTCCAAAAGACTTTTAAAATCCTTCAGGATTTTTACCTCATCACCGTGAAAACTGGTTACACGAAAATTACGAATATCACCTTTCAAAACAAAATAGCCTACCGAAATACAGACAATCTTTCCAAATTCGGCCCAAATTCCTGCACGCTCATAAAAGTCTTCCGCAGAAATTTCATCCTTGCGTTGGTATTGGCTTTTCAACTCCCAAAGCGTTTTGGAGGTATCGTCCATTTCGTCAAAATTTTCGTGCTGTGGAACGGTCTCAATATCCAAAAACAGGATATGTTCCAAGTTTATTCGCTTAATCATAATTTGAAAATTTCAATCGGGGAGAAGATTAAAGCTACGAAATTTATTGATTTTGACCAAGCATTTTATAAACCTCCGCAACATAAACATAAAAATCTGAACTAAAAGGCAAATTGGTTTTATTACCGCGTTGTTGCCCCAAACGCACAATAATCAAATCATCCTCTGGAATCACAATTACGTATTGCCCAAGAATACCGCGCATTACAAATATTTTCTTTCCTAAAAAGTCACTCAGCCAAAACCCATAGCCATATTCTGG
>JAGQYZ010000077.1 GCA_020435865.1 Aequorivita sp.
GAGTTTTTCAATTTATCAATAGAAAATTTTGCCTTTTCACCAGAATGTTTTACAACTTCAATATTTGAAACATTTTTTGCCATTTGCTCAATTTCTTAAATCGTGCATTGCCAGTAATGGCACATTGGCGTGCTTGCCCAATTCTTTTACCATAGGGTTTGAAAAAACACTTCCGAAGAAATTGTGTTTTTTATTTACGAAAGCAATCATTTCGCTCTCTCGGCTTTGAACAAAACAGCGAACACCATCCCGTAAATCTAAATTGTAGAGTGTGTGATGGGTAAAAGTGGCTGGTGTTAAAATTTTTTCCAGTAGGGCTTTATTTTCCAACTGGGGCTTTGTTAGATTTTTTTCGTTTTGAATATGTAAAATACGGATTGGAGAGTTGGTACAGCGTGAAATTTCTACCAAAGTAGCCAATTCCTTTTCCTTGTAATGTGTTCTAAAGCTGGTGGGAAATACAATTTCATTAGGGTCTTTGAACAAAACATTCGCAGGTATAGCAAGCACTGGACAATTTCTAATTTTCTCCATTACATTTACTGCATTACTTCCCAAAATGACGGTTTTATTGTCCGTTTCTCCTTGGGTTCCCATAACTACCAATTCTATGTCCTGTTTTTCCACAGTTTTCTTCATTATGTCAAAAAAAGATCCAAATTCACTCATATAATAAAATGTGTGGTGGTCATTTTCCTCATAAAAACCCATTTGAACCTTCAGCTTTTCCATATCTTTTTCCGAACCTTCCTGAACTTTTTTAAGATCTTTTTCCGTAGGCTCAGGACTCAATAGGTTCTCTTTTGAATAACCAGAAAGGTAATAGGTGTGTAATATGAAAAACTCCACATATTCCCTTTTATAGAGTTCCATGGCATATTTTATTGCGTTCCATGCGTTTTTTGAAAAATCTGTGGGTATTAATATTCGCTTTTTCATCTTTTCGTTTTTAAATTATTGCACTTAATTCTTTATTGGAATAACCAATGTTGGAATGTGGGTATGTTTACCTACCCTACTAACCACAGGCTCACGGAAGAGCTGTTTTAAAAATGCATGCTTGTGATAAACCAAGGCCAATAAATCCATTTTATTAGTATCAATAAAATTGTGTAATGTTTTGGAGATACTTTCCATTTTAGGAATGAAATAAAACTTTGTACTATACTCTGTAAGATCATTTTTATATCGTTCTAAATTTTGCTGCTGTTTAACATCCAGTTCTCTTTCAGCGCCAACGTGAACTATGTGTAAGTTTGAATTATACTGGCGTACCAAACGAACGATAGGCCTTAATTTTGAAAGTTGGTAAAAATCATTATAATCTGATGCAAAAGCAATGTTAGTCGGAATTACAAAATCTACCTCGCGGGGAACGATAAGGAGCGGACAACCAACCAAGGTTTTTGTAATTTTAACGGTGGTGCTTCCCACAAGAACATCTTCGGCTCCTGTTCGGCCTTTGCTGCCCATTACAACAAGGTCTATTCCTTCTTTAGAAACTAATTTATTGATGGTATTTGACAAAGTGGCTGGTGTGGAAATAACCTCAAATCTGTGTTTTACTTTGGAAGAGTCTAAATTAATTTTATGCACCAATTGCTCTCCATCTTCTTCAGATTGTCGATACAATTTTTCAATCATATTATCAGAATGGCCAATATCCACACGGCTTGTTAGTTTATCTACTTCATCGCCAAAAGAATGGAGAATGGTTATTTGTAATACTTCATCACTAAAAAGTTTTGTAACATAAAACAAAGCTGCATAAGCGTTTTTCGAGAAATCTGTGGGAACGAGAATTTTTTTCATTTTCAATAATTTTAAAAGTTTTATCTAGGAAGATTTTGAAGTACTAAAAAAGGAATATCTATTTTAAGCCCTATTTTTTCAATAGTTGATTGATAGAGTATGTTTTCCAAATAGGAATGGCGCGTGTTAACCATTACCAACATATCTATGGGGTTTTCAATTATGAAGGTATTGATGGCTTTTGTAACATCTTCACCTGATTCTTGATTAAAATTGATTTGATTATCACAGAATGAGGCTTCCAGAAAATTTTTATTGTCTTGCTGCCGCAATGATAGTGACGGGAATTTTGATACATATAAAAAGTTTACTTTAGAAACGAAGCATTTTGCAATACTGCTCACCAATTTCAATTCGCGCCTTTTGTATGGCAATTGATAGTCTGTTGAAAACAATATCTGTTTTGGGTGTACATCATCATAAACCGCAGGAATAGCCAACACAGGACATTTTACATATTTAATAACCTGAAGTGTATTGCTGCCGAAAGTTATTTTTTTATTTGAAGTTTCACCTTTGGTTCCCATGACCACCACATCTACGTTTTC
>JAGQYZ010000078.1 GCA_020435865.1 Aequorivita sp.
GGAGTGATGGTGGTTTTGTCTTCTTTTCTGGAATCTTCAAGATTTTCCTCTAGTTTGTCTTTGTATTCCTGTTCTAGTTTATCAGTATATCCTTTTTCAATAACGCCTTGAGCAATCAGTTTATCTGCATAAATATCTCTTGGATTTTCGTGCTTTGCAATGGCCTTATAAAGTTTCGGTTGCGTAAAACGAGGTTCATCTCCTTCATTATGACCGTATTTTCTATAGCCTAATAAATCGATAAAAACATCTCGGCCAAATTCCATTCTGAAATCTAAAGCGAAAAGCATCGCATGGACCACAGCCTCAACATCGTCAGCATTTACGTGAAGTATTGGTGAAAGCGTTACTTTTCCCACATCGGTACAATAAATTGAAGAACGCGCATCCAAATAATTGGTAGTAAAACCAATTTGGTTATTTACTACAATATGAATAGTTCCTTGTGTTTTATAACCATCCAGTTGAGCCATTTGCACAATTTCATATACTATGCCCTGCCCCGCAATTGCAGCATCACCGTGAACAATTATTGGGAGTACTTTGTTCGGATTTTCTTTATGATGATCGTCTTGTTTGGCTCTCGTAATTCCTTCTACTACTGCTCCAACAGTTTCCAAGTGTGAAGGGTTTGGCGCTATGTTTAAGTTTATTTCTTTACCAGATTCGGTTTTCCTTTTGGAAGTCCACCCTAAGTGATACTTTACGTCGCCGTCAAAAATATCCTGTGCATAATCCTTTCCATCAAATTCACTGAAAATATCTTTCGCACTTTTACCGAATATATTTGTCAATGTGCTCAAACGACCACGGTGGGCCATTCCCATTACAAACTCCTCTACGCCTTTTTCTGCTGCCTTTTCAATTAATGTGTCTAAAGCGGGAATCAAGCTTTCACCACCTTCCAAAGAAAACCGCTTTTGTCCTACATATTTTGTATGTAGAAAGCTTTCAAAGGAAACCGCTTCATTCAGTTTTTTAAGTATGTGTCTTTTATATTCTGGCGAAAAATTAGGCTGATTATCATTTACATTTAACTTTTCTTGAATCCATTGAATTTCATTCGGTTTACGAATGTACATATATTCAATCCCTATGGAATCGCAATAAATGCTTTCAAGGTGTTTTATAATTTCCTCCAACGTACTTTCACCAATTCCCAAAATTTCACCAGCTTTAAAAGTGGCTTTAAGATCGCTCTGTGAAAGTCCAAAATTTTCCAAAGCAAGTGTTGGTGAGTATTTTCTGCGTTCTCGTACCGGATTTGTTTTAGTGAAAAGATGTCCACGGGTTCTATAGCCATCTATAAGTTTTACAACCTGAAATTCTTTAACTACTTCGTTGTAATTACCACTTTCTGACAATTTTGATGCTTCGGATGCTTCGGAAACACCAAAAAATTCCTGTGCAATGTTTTCTGAACCAAAGTCAAAGCCTTGAAAAAATGCCCGCCAACTGGGTTCAACGCTATCTGGGTAGTGTATATATTTTTCGTAAAGTTCAGCGATTTGGGAAGGGTGAATCGCATTTAAGAATGAAAATTTATCCATGATAAATATACAAGTGGGTCTTTTTGATAAAACGGTACAAAAGTACAACAATTACCTAAACTAGTTGGCTGGAATCTTTATATTTATAGGGCTAAAAAATCTTAAAATATTCCCAAATAAACTACTTGAGAAAAAATGTAATTTGCTTGTTGACTTTTTTAAACTTTCCTTTGCATCAAGCTGTTTCCAAAATTGCGGAGCATTTCTTTTTTCTCTTCGGAAATCGCTATACTTTCCAATAATGAAAAAGCATGGTTGCTGTATTTTTCAATCTCCTCTCGTGTAGCCTCTGCTGCTCCAGAGGTTAAAAAAATTTCTTTTATTGTTGAAATTTTATCAGTTGGGTCTATTGGATTTATACTGAAAAGATGCTCCAATTCTTCGGCTTGTGCTGAAGAACCCTGTGAAGTGGCCATCAAATATAAAATGGTTTTTTTGTTTGAAATAATATCGCCGCCTATCTGCTTTCCGAAGGTTTCCGCATTTCCGAAGACATCCAGATAATCATCCTGCAACTGAAAGGCAATCCCTAAGTTTCTTCCAAAATGATAAATTTTATTTTCATCACTTTCTGGAGCCTCTGCTACAATAGCTCCCATTTTCATTGCTGCTCCTAACAGAACGGCAGTTTTATGATCTATCATTTTTATATATTCCACAAGGGTTACGTCTTCACGAGTTTCAAAATCCATATCGTGTTGCTGTCCTTCACAAACCTGTAATG
>JAGQYZ010000079.1 GCA_020435865.1 Aequorivita sp.
GCATTGTCATCAATACTCACTTTTGCATCAACAGCAATAATTTTATCATCACTTGTTTTTAAAACTGGATTTATTTCGAAAAGTGAAGAGTCAGATTCATTGTAAGCTTTGTAAAGTGCAGAAACAAATTTTGTCATTTCCTTGAAAGCTTTTCCACTTAAACCAAGGTTGAAAGCAATTCTTCGTGCCTGAAAGCCCAAAAGGCCAACAGCAGGATCAATTTCTTCCGTAAAAATTAAATGTGGTGTTTCCTCGGCAACAGTTTCAATATCCATACCACCTTCGGTGGAATACATGATCATATTTCTTCCGGTTGAACGATTCAAAAGAACGCTCATATAATATTCTTCGGGTTCACTATCACCTGGGTAGTAAACGTCTTCTGCAACCAAAACCTGGTGAACCTTTTTTCCTTCAGCAGAAGTTTGTGGAGTAATAAGGTTCATCCCTATTATTTTTCCGGCAATATCCTCAACTTCCTGTAAATTCTTAGCAAGCTTTACGCCACCGCCTTTTCCACGGCCACCAGCGTGAACTTGGGCTTTAATAACATGCCAGCCCGTTCCAGTTGTTTCGGTAAGCTTTTTTGCAGCTTCCACTGCCTCTTTTGGTGTGGTTGCCACGATACCGCGCTGTATTTCAACGCCAAAACTGTTTAATATTTCTTTTCCCTGATATTCATGTAAATTCATAGTAGCGGTTTTGTACTTGTTTATGGATTGCAAAAATAACAAATGTCATAGGAATGGACTAATGTTTTTTATGCTTTGCAATTCTGAATTTTAAGGGATTTTATTAAAATGAAAAATTAAGCATTTATTAATGAAGTATTTGGAAAGACATGCCTATTTTTGCGCCTTAATTTTTAAAAATTTATTCAAAAGAAATGAAAAATCAAGACCTTTTGGCGATTGCCCAAGAATTCGGAAGCCCTGTTTATGTTTATGATGCCGCTAAAATTGAAAAGCAGTATAAACGTTTAACCAATGCTTTTGATAAGGTGGAGAGTTTGAGAATAAATTACGCAGTAAAGGCACTTTCAAATATTTCTGTATTGAAATTGCTTATAAATATGGGCAGTGGACTTGATACTGTTTCAGTTCAGGAAGTAATGCTCGGTCTGGAAGCTGGTGCAAAACCTGAAAATATTATATACACACCCAATGGAATTTCTTTGGAAGAAATAGAGAAAGTTGCAAAACTTGGGGTGCAGATTAATATAGACAACCTTTCCATTTTGGAACAATTTGGAACCAAACACCCTAAAACTCCAGTTTGTATCCGTATAAATCCGCATGTTATGGCGGGGGGCAATGCAAATATTTCCGTGGGACATATTGATAGTAAGTTTGGGATTTCAATTCACCAAATGCCTTTGCTGAAAAGAATTGTTGAAAATACCGGAATGAACATCAACGGTATCCATATGCATACTGGAAGTGACATACTTGACATTGACGTTTTCCTTTACGCTTCGGAAATACTTTTCAACGCTGCGGAAAATTTTGATAATCTTGAATTTATTGACTTCGGAAGCGGTTTCAAAGTGCCTTATAAAGAAGGTGACATAGAAACAAATGTTGAAGAGCTTGGAAAAAAGCTAAGTAAAAGATTCAACGATTTCTGTAAAAAATACGGTAAAAAACTAACTTTAGCTTTTGAGCCGGGCAAGTTTTTAGTGAGCGAAGCTGGTCAGTTTTTAGTAAAAGTGAATGTAATTAAGCAAACCACTTCTACCGTTTTTGCGCAAGTTGATAGTGGTTTCAATCACCTGATTCGCCCGATGCTTTATGGCTCACAACACGAAATTTCAAACATTTCCCGCCCACATGGGAGGGATCGTTTTTATACCGTTACCGGATACATTTGTGAAACAGATACATTTGCAAATAATAGAAGAATTCCAGAAGTACATGAAGGCGATATACTTTCATTCCACAATGCTGGAGCATATTGTTTCACTATGGCTAGCAACTACAATTCACGTTACCG
>JAGQYZ010000080.1 GCA_020435865.1 Aequorivita sp.
TTTTAAGAAAGTTGACAATACGTTTTTCAATTTCGCGAGTACTTCGGAAATCGCCCGCAAGGTTCACGTAAAGCATTTGCATACCAATACCCAACGTATCAAATAATTTTTGTGCACGTTTATATGGACCAATGGAGTTTTCTAAAAAGTCACAAGCAAAAACACCCATTTGCGGATTGAAATTTTCTACACGGTGTTTAATAACCAAAACTGGAATTTCAGAAGAGCGCACTACTTTTTCGGTGTTACTACCAACGAAAACTTCTTTCAGACCTGAGCTTCCATGAGATCCCATTACAATTAAATCTGCTGCAAAATCCTGGGCCAAATCATTCAGTTCACTGAAAATTTTATAATTATGTACTGTATCAGTAACTTTAATTCCTTTTAAATAATCTTTGTCTAGGAACTCAGCAAATCGTTTTTCGGCCAATTTCATATAAAACATTGCCTCAAAAACCTCCTTGCTTTCATCGCGCGTTAAAACTGCATCGCTAAGCCCCATCATATGTACTGCAATTATTTCAGCGTTTTGCTTTTTGGCAATGCCCGCTGCAACCTCAAGGGCATAATCGGAATGTTGGGAAAAATCTACGGGAACTAATATTTTTTTCATCTTAAATGGTTTAGTGTGTTGTGAATTTTGCTTTGCGTTTTTTGAGTTGTTTTTCTAGGTCGGAAATGGTTTTTTTTGCTGCACCTTCAAATGTCTCCTCTTTGGAAGCTGCAAAGATTTTTGGTCCGGGAAGGCTTAGCTCCATTTCACAAATATTGCCTTTACCATAGACGTTGTTTTCCATTTTAAAACATACATCGGCCCTAATTAACCATTCATATTTTTCAGCAAGTTTTTGAAGTTTCTTTTCTACGTATTCGCTCATTGCCTCGCTGGTAGGCATTTTTACGTATTGAATGTTTATAGTCATGATACTTTGAATTTATTTATACTTTTCAAATATATCCAGAATTTGTGGGTTTTAAAATGATTAAAGTCATATTGTAGTAGCTTTTGGATGCTTACTGACTGAAATTTTAGAAATAAAAAATCCCACAACAATTTTTCGTTATAGGATTTTTAATGATACTTAAAGTGATGCAGTTAAGAACAACAGTTCTCCGTTTCGTCTTTTACGCCAAGTTTCATTAATATTTTTTCCATCAAGCACCATTTTGTAAAAGATGATTGCAGCAAATTAATACCCACAAAACCTGTAAACCACAACCAGTTAATGTTCACATAAACAGCCAGTAAAAGACTGATCAAAATAAATGTTCCGGCAATTGCCCTGATATATCTGTTTATCATAATATTGAAATTTTAATTATTGTTTTATCCAACTCCTCTCCTTTGGGGAGGCAGGGAAGGACTTATATACTACGCTCTATTGGTACAACAACCACGTGAATTGGATTGTTGGTTTCCAAAGTTTCATTGAATTGTTTTACTAAACTGAAAAAGGAATCAATCTTTTCTTCTTCTGTAAAAGAGAAAAACATACTGCTGTCCGCCCCTCCTTTTTCTGATGGAAACCAACTGGAATTCATCATAAAGGGCGACGCATTTTTATAGCCTTCAATATCGGAACCGCTATAGCTCTCAATATTTGCTTTTTTAAAAAGCTGCAGCACGTCTCTCTGAAATTCGTCCACAACGGTTACGATTAATAGTTTCATCGGGTTTATTTTTTATTGATTATTGTTATTTTTTATTAAAGCAAATCTGTTCTTTAGTCTTATGTCTTACGTCCTAAAGCGCAGCGGTCTTAGGTCTATTTATAGTTTTTTCGTTCAATCATATAATAAACTAGCGGCACTACAAGTAGCGTTAGTACGGTGGAAACTATCGTACCCCCCATTAGTGAAATGGCAAGTCCTTGAAAAATGGGGTCAAAAAGTATTACAAATGCTCCAATAACAACTGTTCCCGCAGTTAATAAAATTGGTGTAGTTCTTACCGCTCCAGCTTCAATAACAGCCTGCTTTAGCGGGATTCCTTCTGCTGTTCGTAAGTTTATGAAATCTATCAACAGTACTGAATTTCGTACCATGATTCCTGCCAAAGCAATCATCCCAATAAAGGAAGTCGCGGTGAAAAAAGCACCTAAAACCCAATGGCCGAGTATAATTCCTATTAAGGACAAAGGAATAGCAACCATCATAACCACTGGTGCTTTGAAGTTTTGGAACCAACCAACAATCAAAATATAAATGATGATGATAACACCCAAAAAGGCAATCCCCAAATCGCGAAATACCTCTAAGGTTATCTGCCATTCACCATCCCATTTCACTGTGAAATCATCTTCAAATTCAGGTTGTTCCAAGTACAATTCATTCATTTTATAACCAGATGGCAATTTTATTTTATTCAGCTTATCGGTCATTCCCAAAATAGCGTACACAGGACTTTCCAGCTCTCCAGCCATATCAGCCAGAACATAAACTACCCGCTTTTGGTTTTTCCTATAAATACTTTTTGCTCGAGTAGTTTCCTTAATATTCACCAAGTCGCCCACCGAAACCATATTGCCTTGTTTAGAAGTGATTTTTAATTGCGAAATATCTTGGATGGTAGATTTCTCTTTTTCGTCCAAGGCTAATAATATTCCTACTTGATCAACAACGTTTTCATCATAAAGATTGGTTACCGGCTTATCCGAAAGAGCCATATTCATTGTGTAAACAATCTGTTGGGGCGTAACGCCATATCGCATTGCTTTCTCTTTGTCTATAATGAATTCGTATTCCGCTTGATCCGCTTCCACCATCCAATCTACATCTACAACATCTGGCGTTTCGTTTAATATATTCTCAAGCTGTTTTGCAACTGCAATTTGTTGGTCATAATTAGGACCGTAAACTTCAGCTACAATAGTTGAAAGTACGGGTGGCCCTGGTGGAACTTCCACTACTTTAATGTTGGCGCCGTATTTTTTTCCAATTTCTTGAATATGCGGACGAACTAGTTTTGCTATATCGTGGCTTTGTTCATCCCGTTCTTCCTTATCAATAAAATTTACTTGTATATCTGCATTATTACTACCGCCACGAAGGTCATAATGTCGCACCAAACCGTTGAAAGTTATCGGTGCCGAGGTACCTATGTAGTTTTGATAATTAACCACTAGGGGTTGTGTTGAAAGGTATTGTCCAATCTCGCGAGTAACCACTGCAGTGCGTTCCAAAGTAGTTCCCTCGGGCATGTCGATTACCACTTGCATTTCGTTTTTATTGTCAAAAGGGAGCATTTTCACTGCAACCGATTTTGTAAAAAACATCATTATAGAGCCCAACAGCATCACAATGGTTATTCCCAAGAACAACCAGCGTGTCTTTTTGTTTTCAATTAAAGGAGTTTCAAATTTTGAATAAATTCTGTAAATGAAAGTACTTTCCAAAGGTTTTTCTTCTTTCGGAGTTTTTCCTTTTTTCTCTTTTTCACGAAGAAATATATAACCCAAATACGGCGTGATGGTCAAAGCCACAAACAACGAAAGTATCATTGCTATTGAAGCCCCAATAGGCATTGGCGACATATATGGCCCCATCAACCCAGATACAAAAGCCATTGGCAATACAGAAGCGATTACGGTAAAAGTGGCTAAAATGGTCGGGTTTCCTACTTCGTTTATGGCGTAAATAGCAGCTTGCTTAAACGGCAAGCGCTTCATCTTAAAATGCCTATGCATATTTTCAGCAATGATGATGGAGTCGTCTACCACAATTCCGGTAACAAATACCAAGGCAAAAAGTGTGATTCTGTTCAGCGTGTAATCGAGTAAATAATAACTCAAAAGTGTCAAAGCAAAAGTGATTGGTACTGAAAGAAAAACCACCAAACCGCCACGCCAGCCCATTGCGAGCATCACAACCAGAGTAACGGCAAAGATGGCACCTATAAGGTGCATCAATAGTTCCGAAACTTTGTGGGAAGCGGTTTCGCCATAATTTCGGGTGATTTCTACGTGAACGTCATCTGGGATTAAATTGCTTCGCAAATGATCTA
>JAGQYZ010000081.1 GCA_020435865.1 Aequorivita sp.
TTGCATTTTCAGGTAGCATGGAAGGAGGATATACTTTTCCATCTGCCTTTTTTATAAAACGAATTCCTGTAATCTTTTGTTCTTCCAAATACATTTGAATAGAACTGGAAACTGTATTATTTATTCCTACCAATTCTTCCTTATCATTTCGGGAATAATAAATTACTTGTGTGTTTTTATTGATATTCACCGTATCCAATTCATTATTGGTAAAGAGCCCGATAAGGTTTTCTCCCTTCACTTGGTTATAACCCAAACTGTCTTTTTGAACCAAAAAGGCATTATTAAAAACCTTTAACGAATCCAGTTTGTCAGTAATAGTATCAGAAAGAATGTGGATAGTATCTCCTGTCATTTGGTTTTCGCCGCTCCATAATACTGGGTTTCGAAGCAATTTTGTAATTCCTCGTTTTTGGTTTACATAAATTGAGTCACATTTTCCGCTGGTGGGATCTTCTCCTTCTTTACCAGGTTTAAATAACCGTGCTTTGTAAAAGCCTTTTACAATACGGTTTTCAGGTTTTCCAGTAACCTGTAGCGTATCAGCGTGCACGTATATGGAATCACCATCGCGGACAGTAATGGCTACGGCTCGTTTGGTGATGAAAACAGAATCTTTTGCACGAAAAACTTCTGCATAGTGGCCACGGATTACGCTTTTATTAATAGTATCTAAAACCCGAATATTGTTGGTTGCAGAAGCAAAACTCTTGTTGCGGTCAAAATAAATACTGTCCCCGTATAGTGTTCGGTTTTCATAATCTACTTTTGAGTTTTTCACAAAATAACCCGTATCGCCACGTGTATCGTAATAACCACGTTCACAATAGACTGTACTTGTTTCACTAACAATGGTTGAAGGCCCATAAAGATAGGCAGCGCCAGTTTCCGAATAAAAATCGAGTTGATTGCTGTTTACGGTGTATTTTGGGTTTATGATTTTTACATTGGAAAGAAATTGATATTTTTTGCTTTCCGCGAAATATCTACCAGAACGGCTAGTCAATACACTTGCTGTATCGCGAACGGTGCCACCGCTTCTGTAATAGGCTTGCTGTTTTATTCTGTCGAAGTAAAGAGTGTCTGTCTGCAAGGTGGTTTTTGGTTCGGTTAAAACCACATCGCCGCTGGCGAAGGCAAATTGTGTGTTTCCGTTATATTCGGCATATTTGCTGTTCATAGAAATGGTATCGCCTTGCGAAATTCGAACCGAGCCGTATGCTTTTACAAAATTGTCTTTTAAATAAACAAAAGCTTGGTCGCACCACATTTCCACCCCTTCGTGCACAATGTAAACTTGTCCGGCTTCATCTTTTGTGTAAATGGCGGCATCAGGAAAATCTGGACGTCGTTCAAGATAGCCCGATTCAATATCAACCTTTTGTTTTTCCTGTGCGGAAATATTCATTCCGAAGAAAAACATAGAAACAACAACTATGAATTGTGATATTTTCAAAAAAGATTTATTTGTCATTAGGAACGAAAATACCAACAAAAAATTGATTACCGTTGTATGGTCTGCTTTCTGTCTGGCCCCACAGAAACAATTTTGATAGGCACTTCCAATTCTTTTTCGAGAAAATCAATATAATCATTCAACGTCTGTGGTAACTGTGAGACTTCACTCATTTTGGTCAAATCTGCTTTCCAACCTTTCATTTCTGTGAAGATTGGTGTTACGTTTTCGGCTTCAATATTATACGGTAAATGGTGGATTGTTTTGCCTTTGTAATTATAAGCGGTACAAACCTTTAATTTTTCAAAACCACTTAAAACATCGGCTTTCATCATTATTAATTTGGTAACTCCGTTTACTTGAACAGCATAACGAAGCGCTACTAAATCTAACCATCCACAACGTCTAGGGCGACCAGTTACGGCACCAAATTCATTACCTATTTTCGCCATTTTTTCACCGTCTTTGTCGAAAAGTTCGGTAGGGAATGGACCACTACCCACACGGGTTGTGTACGCTTTAAAAATTCCGAAGACATCTTTTACTTTGTTCGGCGGAACGCCCAAGCCTGTACAAGCGCCTGCTGCGGTTGTGTTTGAAGATGTTACAAAAGGATAAGTTCCAAAATCAATGTCTAGTAAAGAGCCTTGTGCGCCTTCGGCCAAAATGGTTTTTCCTTCTTTCTGCGCTTGGTGCAGATATTCTTCACTATCTATGAAAGTTAGGGTTTTCAAAGTTTCAACGGCAGCAAAAAATTCGGCTTCAAGATCTGCCAAATCATATTGCACATCTACATTATAAAAAGCGATCATAGCTTCATGCTTATCTGCCAAAGCGCGGTATTTTTCTTGCCAGTTTTCAAGTTCCAGATCACCAATACGGATTCCGTTCCTTCCGGTTTTGTCCATGTACGTTGGGCCAATTCCTTTTAATGTGGAACCGATTTTTGCTTTTCCTTTGGAAGCTTCCGATGCAGCGTCCAACAAACGATGCGTTGGTAAAATAACGTGTGCTTTTCTGGAAACGATCAAGTTTTTCTTGTAATCTATATGATATTTATCAAGTGCTTCCAGTTCTTTTACAAAAACCACTGGGTCTATAACCACGCCGTTTCCAATCACATTTATGGAATTTTTGTGGAAAATGCCAGAAGGAATAGTGCGTAAAACGTGTTTTATACCGTCAAATTCTAGGGTATGGCCAGCGTTTGGCCCACCTTGAAAACGTGCGATTATATCATAATTTTTTGTAAGGACATCGACAATTTTTCCTTTGCCTTCGTCGCCCCATTGTAGTCCAAGTAGTAAGTCTACTGCCATAATTTATTTGGAATTTTCCGCTTTGGTTTTGGGTGCGGATTTTTTATTTCCGTAGAAATAAAGTGAATGGTTGGTTATTTCAATATTAAAAACCTCTTC
>JAGQYZ010000082.1:0-182 GCA_020435865.1 Aequorivita sp.
AGCCATTCGCCGTATTTGGCATCGAAGATTACTTTCACAAAACCATCTTTTTCACCAGAAGCACTCGCTTTTCCGCTAGCAGAGAAAGGAAATTTTCCAACTTTCAATTCATACCCAGCTTCCTTGGCTTGCTTTTCGGTCATACCAACGCTAGCAATTTCGGGAGAAGCATAGGTACAGCC
>JAGQYZ010000082.1:265-3315 GCA_020435865.1 Aequorivita sp.
GAAGCAACGTGGGCTAGGGCAGGACCAGGAACAACATCACCGATGGCATAATAACCAGGAATATTAGTTTGATACCAATCATTGACCATTATTTTGCCTTTGTCGGTAACAATTCCAACGTCTTCAAGTCCAATATTTTCAAGGTTAGAAGCAATACCTACTGCAGAAAGAACGATTTCAGCTTCCAGCGTTTCTTCGCCTTTGGAAGTTTTTACGGTAGCTTTCACCATTTTTCCAGAAGTGTCTAATTTTTCTACGGAAGAATTCGTCATTACTTTAATTCCAGCTTTTTTGAATGAACGCTCAAATTGCTTTGAAACCTCTTCATCTTCCAATGGAACAAGGTTTGGTAAGAATTCCACAATCGTAACTTCAGTTCCCATAGAATTGTAAAAATGTGCAAATTCAACGCCTATAGCTCCACTGCCAACAACAATCATGCTTTTGGGTTGTGTTTTCAAAGTCATTGCTTCGCGGTAGCCTATTACTTTTGTACCGTCCTGTTTCAGGTTTGGCAATTCGCGGGAACGTGCTCCAGTAGCAATAATTATGTGGTCGGCGGAATATTCCTTTCCGTCAACGTCTATTTTTTTTCCGGGTTTAATTTTTCCGAAGCCATTGATAACGTCAATTTTGTTCTTTTTCATCAAAAACTGAACGCCTTTGCTCATTCCTTCGGCAACGCCACGGCTTCTTTCTACAACTTTTCCAAAGTCCTTATCAAATTCCTTTACGGTAAGGCCGTAACTGTCTGCGTGTTTTAGGTAGTCAAAAACCTGTGCGCTCTTTAAAAGTGCTTTTGTAGGGATACAGCCCCAATTTAAACAAACGCCTCCAAGGCTTTCTTTTTCAACAATGGCGGTCTTAAAACCTAATTGTGAAGCCCTTATGGCGGTAACATATCCACCAGGACCGCTTCCTAAAACTATTACGTCGTATTTATTCATTTTTTATGTTTAAGTCTAAAATTTTGGAGGTACGAAATTACGAAATTCAAAATGAAAAAGCTCCAAATTCCAAAAACCAAATTCCAAAAAGAAAAAATTCCAAATACCAAAAGCAGTTTTCTTGGTGTTTGGAATTTGAGATTTATTTTTTAATTGAAGCTTGGTACTTGTGGTTTCGGATTTATTTTTTAAAATCCAATGAAAGTGAATTAACACAATACCGTTGTCCAGTTTCGGTGGGTCCATCATTAAAAATATGCCCCAAATGGCTTCCGCAGTTTGCGCATAGAATTTCTGTTCGAATCATTCCGTGCGAAGTATCTTTTATATATTCTACAGCACCTTCAATAGAATCATCAAAGGCGGGCCAGCCACAATTGCTTTCAAATTTATTATTGCTTTTAAAAAGTGGATTATGGCAAGCGCCACAAACATATGTACCGTCTTCAAAAGTTAAGTTGTATTCACCAGTACGGGGAAATTCGGTGCCTTTTTCACGAAGAATGTGATAGCGTTTTTCGCCCAATTCCTCGCGCCATTCGGCTTCCGATTTTGTAATGGGATATTTCTTTGGATTATTCATTTTCAGGTATAAAATTTAAGGCAACACCATTTATGCAGTGTCTTTTACCTGTGGTTTCTGGCCCATCATCAAAAACATGACCCAAATGGCCACCGCAAACAGCACAATGCTCTTCAGTGCGGGTATAGCCTAATTTTCTATCAGTAGAAAAAGCGACATTACCTTCAATAGCACGGTCAAAACTTGGCCAACCAGTTCCACTATTGAATTTATGTTTGCTTTCAAAAACGGGCGTTCCGCATCCTGCACAAACATACGTTCCGGCTTTGTGATTGTCATTCAATTCACTCGTAAAAGCCCTTTCTGTTCCTTCGTGCCGAAGCACATTATATGCAGCAGGCGATAATTGTGCTTTCCATTCCGCATCCGTTTTAGTTACTTTAAACACTTCTTGTTTTGCTGCCTTGTTTTTCTGTGCGGGTGAGTTGCAACTGAAAAACAAAGCACTCAAAACAATTATTACGCTTAAAAACTTCATCCTAAAGTTCTATTTTTTCAATTTGCGATCCATCAACTTGCATTTTTTCAAGTAATTCTTTCATTGTAGGATTTGTAGCGGCAAATTCTGCTGGAACTACTGCAATTCGGAAAGTTTGATTATTCAACACACCAGGGTCGTTCAATGTGGAAAGATCAAAGTTTCCTTCAATAAGCATTTGAATGTCAACAAAAGTATTTGTAAAAATGTATTGGATTATATCGCCGTTATTATAAAATATATTTTGCGGCAATGGACTCCAAACATCTGCAGTTTCTCCACCACCTATGTCTGCTTGTCCTTCATAACGATAAACTAAAACAACATCACTTTCATAAACAGTAAAGGGGAACGAAATGAATGCGCTTGAAAAGTTATTTGCGCTAGCGTCGTATTGAAAATTTACAGTGGTTTCAAAAACCTGTCCCAGAAATGAAACACCATCTTGTCCAGGAGGCCCTGGGTCGCCTTGGCAGGAAGTAAATAAAATGGTTGAAGAGAGTGCCAAAAAAAGAAGTATGCTTTTCATAATAGTATATTTTTTAGATTTAAATTAAAGTTTACAAAAGTCGTTCCAACTTTTTAAAGTGTATAAATTTATAGGCTTCTACAACACATTACTATTAAAGAAACACTAAAGTTTAAAATTTTTGGAACAATAATTGAAAAACTAAATTTTAGAATAACTTTAGCAGTATACTTAATTTTATATTTCTAATTTTAACATTTAAATAAAACCATCCTTTATGAAATTTTCAAAATCACTTTCCATTTTGCTATTAGGAACGCTTTTAGTTGCCTGTAGTACAAACCCTTTCACGGGAAAACAAACTTTGGCTTTGGTTCCAAATTCGCAGATTCTGCCGATGGCATTTCAGCAATATCAAGAATTCTTATCTGAGAATAAAGTTGTGAATAATACTGCGGACTCACGAATGGTAAAAAGTGTAGGACAAAAAATTGCTGCTGCTGCAGAAAGATATTTGACTGCAAATGGTTATGCAGGATATTTAGCAGATTATCGCTGGGAATATAATCTTGT
>JAGQYZ010000083.1 GCA_020435865.1 Aequorivita sp.
GTAGTAACCCTTCCTGTTCCATTATCTTGATTAAATACAGCTTGTATGTTGTTTACAATTTCAGGATGATCTGCAACAAAAGATGAAGAACCATTCAAACCTTGTTCTTCGCTTCCCCAATGCCCCACCAAAATGGTTCGTTTGGGGTTTGGATACACTTTCTTCAGAATTCGCATCGCTTCCATCATTACCAAAGTTCCAGTGCCATTATCTGTCGCGCCTGTTCCACCATCCCAAGAGTCAAAATGAGCGGAAAGAATCACGTATTCATCGGGTTTTTCAGTTCCTTTTATTTCTGCAATGGTATTGAAAGTTGGCACTCTTCCCAAATCTTTGGACTCAGCAACTACGTGAATTTTCGGTTTATCGCCGTGTTCTACCATTCGGTAAAGCATGGTGTAGTCTTCTAATTCAATATCAACCGTAGGGATTTTTTTGGTGCGTGCACCGAAAATTTTGTTCACTCCAAAACCCTTGGACCAATAAGAGTCAACTATTCCCGCAGCACCGGCTTCTTCCAAAGCAGGGATAATACTTCTTCGGTCGTAGCCACTTCGTTTTATGTTTTCGTCCCACGCTTTTGTCTGTTCATCCCTTTCCTTCTTCATTTTTTCAAAAGATTCGGGTGTAGCAAATTCCTTCCAGTTTTCATCAGGACGGCCAGTGGGTTGCTGCATAGCAATCATTACAAATTTTCCCTTTACCTTCGGTAGCCATTTCTGAAATGACAAAGAATCCTTTATTTTAGGGAGCGCTATCAATTCCGCAGTTACACCTTTTGAAGAAGTTCCTGGATTCCAGGCCAATTGTGTGCCATCTAATGTCTGCACGCGTGGATAAACCATATCGATATGCGTTATGCCGCGCTCCCAGCCTTTCCACTCACCCCATTGTTGATTTTCTGCAGAAATACCCCAAGATTTATATTTTGTCACCGCCCAATCATGTGCTTGTTGCATTTGCGGCGTACCGACCAATCTTGGACCTATGTCGTCCAGCAATTCATGGGCTAAAATTTCGAGTTGTGAATTTTCGTACGCCTCTTTTTGAATGTTTTCAATTACAAGATTTTTTTCCTGCGAAAACACTGAAAAGGTTGAAAATAAAAGAAACGACAACGAAATGGAGAATAGTTTTTTCATAGCAATAAATTAAACTTCCGAAAAAAATCAGAAATGAAATATAAAACTACAACTATTTTAAAAAAGGAAAGGGATTAAATAATATTGTGATTCCGCGCTTTTTGAACCGCTTCAATTTTGCTATGCACCTGCAATTTTTTGTATATATTTTCAATGTGTTTTCTAACCGTACTCGGCGATAGAAAAAGATGGTCTGCAATTACAGTATAACTCAAACCTTTGCTCAATTGTTCCAAAACTTCAACTTCGCGGGTAGATAGTGAGATTTCTTCTTTGTCACGTGGATTTTGAATATCTATTGGGTTTCTCAATAATTTCAAGGTTTTCATTGCGATAGAGGGGTTCATTGCAGCGCCACCGTTCAAGGTTTCTATAATTCCTTCATAAAGATCCTTTGGATTTATTTCTTTCAACAAATAGCCATCAGCACCAGCTTTTATAGCGTTAAAAATATGTTCATCATTGTCAAAAGCCGTAAGCATAATTATTTTGATGTGTGGATATTTTTGTTTTACAATTTGCGTAGTTTCAATGCCATTTAGCACAGGCATTTCAATATCCATCAAAATTAAATCTAGATTGTGATTTTCTTCCAGTTTTGTAAGTAGTTCGCTACCATTGAGCGAAGTGTGTTTTACTGCAACATCTTCAAAAAAAGACAGCTTTTCTTTGATGGCTTTTATAAGGAAGGAGTTGTCATCAACTATTGCAATTTTAAGCATCTTCGGTTGTTTCGTTTTTTAAAGATACTAAAAATACCTTTTTAAAATTATAGCCAAAATAGGGCAATTGCCGTATAATTAAGTTCTGAGAATACTATTTCGGAATCTTTAACAAAATAGATGTCCCTTTTTTTGAAGACTTTATTTTAAGTGCACCCCCTATTTCCCTAGCGCGTTTTTTCATATTGTTCAAGCCATTGCCCAATTCTGCAGAATTTGGATCGAAACCTTTTCCGTTATCGGTAATTTCAATCTCATATTGACTTTGCTCCTTTGAAATGATTACTTCAACTTCATCTGCTGAGGCATATTTCAAAGCGTTGTTGATTGCTTCTTGAATAATGCGGTAGATATTCATTCCTTCAACCGAAGGAAAAATATGAGTTTCGTTTACACTTTTGTCAATATTAAAAGAAAACTCAGTACGCCCAGAAGCGTTTTTAGCGTGCTCTATAAAATTAGCAATGCGTGTCTGCAGGTCTTCAAAGGTTATATTTTCTTTGTTCATCGCCCAAATGGTATCGCGCAATTCATAAATGGTCTGTGTTGTAAAATTGCTAATATTGGCTAGTTTGTCTCCTAGTTTTTCACTGATGTCCGTAAAGCCAAATTTTAAATTATCGATACTAGAAATGATGAAAGTAAGTTGAGCTCCAATATTATCGTGTAGATCTCGGGATATTCGTAAACGCTGTTCCTGAAGTTTGTTTTGGGTTTCAATTTTTGCTAAAGCAGTTCTCAATTCGCTTTCTTTTTGGAGTTGGCGATTTTTCAGTTTTTGCTGATTGTAAAGCAAATAACCCAATAATCCTAAAATTAAAGCTAGCCCTAAACTGCCAAAAATAAAAGTGTTTTTCCGGCGCACTTCCAAATCTTTTTCAGCAAGTTGGGTTCGTTGTTGAAGGATTTCATTTTGTTTTTTTTCGGTTTCAAACTCAATATTGAGTGCAGCAATACTTTCCTGCACTTTTATACTGTGAACACTGTCTTTTACAGCTGAATATTGCTCAAAATAATACAAAGCGGAATCTGCATTGTTCAACTGCTTGTAGATTTCTGAAAGCATTTTATAGTTGTACTGTGTAAGATTTTGGTATTGCTTTTTCAGGGAAATGGGCAGTGATTTGTGCATTAATGGAATTGCATCTTTCCACTTTTTTTCAGCAATAAAAACCTCACCAAGCTGCGTATAATTTTCTGCAATTCCCAATGAATCTGCCCATATTAACCTTTGCTGAAGTGATTTATTAAAATAATCTCTTGATTTTGAATATTTTTCTTGTAATCCGTAAACACCAGCCATATTGCTCCAACTATATGGAATACCAATGGTATCGTTGATTTTCAATTTAATTTCCAAACCTTTATTATAATAAAAAAGGGCGCTGTCCAGCTCATTGTTTATCTCTTTTAAAACACCATAATTATTATAAATATCTTTAAGTTCCTTTTCAAAATTATTGGCTTCTGCAACCGCTTTTCCCTTCTGCATAAAATATAGCGCTTTCTTCAAATCACGATATTTCATACTATAGCCCATTTCGGCGTAATAATCTGCAACCCTGTCTAGTTGGTTCAGTTTTTCATAAATTTTTATGCCTTCAATGGTATTTTTAGTACTTTCCTCATATTTCCCTTGATATCCATAGACCAAGCTGAGTTGCGAATAGGCATCTGCCATACCAAGTTCATAAGAAATTTTTTTGGCGTTTTTTAAGTTTTTCTGAAATAAAGAGACAATGGAGTCTTGAGGAATATTCAACCCTTGAACATAGAGTGTGTTGATGGAGTCAATTGTCTTTTTGTTTTGCGAAAAAGTTACAGTGATAAGAAAAAAAAAGAAAAGCTGTAGCGGAAATCGTTTCATAAGTTATGTTTTGATATCCAGTTGGGTTACCAATGCTTCCTTAAGGTTAAATTTAAGGAAATCGTAATTGTTTAGGTTCGAATTCCGAAAGTTTATTTGAAAATGGTTTTGGGAGATTGCCTGCTCCAGGGAAGAAATTTTTTGATTATGCATCTGCATCAAGCTCTTTTTCCCCATAAAATACCACGCAAGCAACCCAATAATTGAGCAAAGCAGGATGAATGTTATGGCAAGTTGCAGGTACATTCTTTTGATGTTGGTTTTAAAAAATAAAAATAAATTTTTTTTCCAAGCAATTTAATAGGGCAATTGCCTTATTTAATCTGTAATCTTACAGTGGTACCCATTCCTTCTGTTGAAATTTCTTCATCCACGCAGCGGTCGATCAAGCGTTGATCAACCCCTTC
>JAGQYZ010000084.1 GCA_020435865.1 Aequorivita sp.
GCAGTTTTGGTTTCAGCTATCTTTTCAAGGCGTTTACTAGCTCCTTTAAATGTCGCAATAGCTTCGTAAAAATCGTCAGCATCAACGCCCATAAGTTGACATATCCATCGGGCGCCTTCAAGGTTGTTCAAATTGTGCTTTCCAAAAATCTCAACAGGCATGGGACCTTCGGGAGTATCTAAAAGGGTGGTTCCATCTTCCACGGAATATTGTGGCGTTCGGTATGGATATTTTTTAATGGGGTTTGTAGCAGCCTCCACCACCCGTTTTACTTCTGCATCTTCTTCATTGTAAATAATGGCACCTCCGTTGGTTATTTCCTTCAGAAATATTTCAAACTGTTCCACATAGTTTTCATAGGTTGGAAATACATTTATGTGGTCCCAAGCTATTCCGCTCAATAAAGCGATATTGGGTTTATAAAGGTGAAATTTCGGCCTTCTATCAATTGGTGAGGAAAGATATTCATCACCTTCAATTACCATAAAATCATTTTCATCGGTAATCTTCACCATCGTTTCAAAACCTTCCAATTGGGCACCGACCATATAATCTACATCCTTTCCGTGATAGTTCATGACGTGAAGTATCATGGATGTAATTGTAGTTTTTCCGTGCGATCCGCCAATAACCACACGGGTTTTGTTTTTGGACTGTTCGTAAAGAAATTCTGGGTAACTGTAAATTTTTAAACCGAGTTCCTTTGCTTTTAAAAGTTCGGGATTATCCGCTTTGGCATGCATTCCCAGTATTACCGCATCAATTTCAGAAGTCAGTTTTTCAGGAAACCAACCTTCTTTTTCTGGTAAAAGACCTTTGTTTTTAAGCCTACTTTTTGAAGGTTCAAAAACCTCATCATCACTTCCGGTTACAGTATCTCCTTTTTGATGTAGCGCCAATGCAAGATTGTGCATTGCGCTGCCGCCAATGGCTATAAAGTGGATTCTCATAATTGAGTTTAAAAATTAATGTAAAGATACTTTTTCTGTCGCTTAATTAAAGTGCCAATATGAGGGATTTTTCTTGTTGCGCTTCTTTAAAATCGGTTCGACCCATTAAGGCTTTATTAATCCAAGTAAGTGCAATTTCCTTTTTGCCAAGATTTTTATAAATCTGCGCTAAACGATAATAAGCCCAATCTTTCGGCACGCCATCTTTTATGGAATAGTTAGCCAAATATTTACTCAGACATTCAATACCATATTCTGGTTGAAGATTATACTGTGCAGAAATCTTTCCAATTTGATAATTGAGCTGGTTTCTTTTATGCTTTTTAAAAGATTCGGAATTAGTTTTAATAGCTTCCTCTGGCTGATTGTTTTTTTCGTAAAGGTTAGACAGCTTTTCGTAGGTATGCGCAGAACCACCAACTTCAATCGCTTTTTTGTAAAACCGCTCTGCATCCTTAGGGCGGTCTGTATATTCAGCAATATAACCATTGGCAAGAAAGCCATCTACTTTAGAAATATTGCCCAATTCATTGGCATAGGCACTTGCTTTGTTTTCACTTCCACCAAAAATTCCAGGTAGTTGAATATAGAATTCCACCAAAGCCCATCGGGCCTCAATGTGTTTTGGGTCTAGTTTAGCAGCCTGTTCCAATTCGTGTTTTATATCACCAATGTATGTAAGGGCTCTAATTCTACTAATGGACATAGCCTTCATCCCCATAGCACCACCATATTTAAAATGATAATTGGCGTTGGTTTCTTCATCCTGTACCAAGGCCTCGTAATAGGAAATAGCGGTGTCCCAATTTTTACCATAAGCAGCAATATCACCCAAATATTCTCGAGTTTTTTTATCTTCGGGATGTTGTTTCAAATAGTTTTCGAAGATAGGCTTTGCCTTGCTGAAATTTTCCTGCTTGAAATATTCCTCCGCCTGTTGATAGTTGTTTTGGGCAACTGCGAACAAAGGAAGCAGATATGCAAGAAGGGTTATTTTTCTTATGGAATTTATTCGATTCAATATTTAAAATTCTGGGTTTTGGTTTTAAATTACTTACTTTTTGGAGGATACTTCTCCAGAATTTTCTGGATCACCGAAAAATAATACGCTTCCTTCTGTTGC